>NZ_JBKKAP010000012.1:0-20157 GCF_046714615.1 Paeniglutamicibacter sp. | reverse complement strand
GCCGGCGACATAGGCCGCGTGGTGCTTCGAGTGGTGCAGCTCCATGATCCGCGCCGAAATATTCGGCTCCAGGGCCGCGTAATCGTACTGCAGCTCGGGCAAGGTATAAATAGCCAAAACGACTCCTCATTCTCGTCGGCACCCCGCGGGACGCGGGTGCGCTGTTCTTCGTTACTGCATCTCCGCGTAGCTGGCGGAAAACTCGTGTATCAGTGCTCGAGCATATCCAAGGGAACGCTCGCCTCGGTGCCGGGTATTCCCAATTCAGAAGCCCTTTTGTCGGCCATGGCCAAGAGCCTGCGAATGCGACCGGCAATCGCGTCCTTGGTCATGGGCGGTTCGGCCATGCGGCCGAGCTCATCCAGGGACGCCTGCTTGTGCGCCACTCGCAGGGCGCCGGCGTACTTGAGGTGTTCGGGCACTTCCTCGCCCAGGATCTCCAGGGCGCGGTCGACCCGGGCACCGGCGGCGACGGCGGCCTGGGCCGAACGGCGCAGGTTCGCGTCGTCGAAGTTGGCCAGGCGGTTGGCCGTGGCCCGCACTTCCTTGCGCATGCGGCGTTCTTCCCAGACCATCAGTGCGTCGTGGGCGCCCATGCGGGTGAGCAGCTGCGCGATGGCCTCGCCGTCGCGGATGACCACCCGGTCCACGCCGCGGACCTCGCGGGCCTTGGCCACCAGGCCCAGGCGCCTTGCGGCGCCGACCAGTGCCAGTGCGGATTCGGGGCCGGGGCAGGTGATTTCCAGGGCAGAGGACCGTCCGGGCTCCGTCAGGGAGCCGTGGGAAAGGAAGGCTCCGCGCCACACGGCCTCGGCATCGGCGGTGGAGCCGTTGACGATGACCGAGGGAAGCCCGCGCACCGGTCGGCCGCGCCCGTCGAGCAGGCCGGTCTGGCGCGCCAGGGCCTCACCGTCGCGCACCACCCTGACCACGTAGCGGTTGCCGCGGCGCAGGCCGCCGCCGGAGACAACGATGATTTCCGAGGTGTGTCCGTAGACCTCGGCGATGGCGGCACGAAGCCGCCGGGCGGTGGAGGCGAGGTCAACCTCGGCCTCGATGACGATGCGTCCGGAAATGATGTGGAGTCCACCGCAGAATCGCAGCATGGTGGATACCTCAGCCTTGCGTTCGGATGATCTCCGAATCTCAAGCCGGGACAGCTCGTCCTTGACGGAAGCCGTCAGTGCCATGGATTGTTTCCTAACTGCTGGGCTCGTCTGTGCTGAACGTGGTGAACACGTCATGGTATGCGGCGGCAAGTCTCAAGGGGTCGTGGACTGCGCGTCCGGCACCAACCCCTACTTTACCGAAAAAGGTGCGGGCACCTAGCCGGGCTGCCGCCTGGGTGAATGCCTCGTGGTCCGAAATGGTCGTCGGGTCCGCCAGCACGGCGTCCAGACGCAGCTGGGGCGCGTACCGGGAGATGACCTCCAAGTGCGCCGCCGCGTCCATCCCGCCGGTCTCGGCGGTGTTGGTGGAGAGGTTCATGGTCAGCAGCCGGCGGGCGGGCGTGTGCTGCAGCGCCTCTCGCATTTCCGGCAGCAACAGGTGCGGCAGCACCGAGGTGTACCAGGACCCGGGGCCCAGCACCACCCAGTCCGCCAGCTCGATGGCGTCCAGCGCCTCGGTGCAGGCGGCGGCGTCCGCGGGTTCCAGGCGAACGTTGGAGACCAGGGCGCTCTCGCCGGCCTCGGCGAGCTTCGCCTGTCCCGAGATGCGGCGCCGGACCAGCCCGGTGCCGGCGTCTTCCTGCAGCACGTCTCCGGTGATCGTCAGCGGGGTGATGCTCATGGGCAGGACCTGGCCGCGGGCGCCGAGCAGCGCTCCGGCCCAGCGCAGCCCCGCCACCGGGTCCTTGAGCAGTTCCCACAGCGCCACGATCAGCAGGTTGCCCACCGCGTGCTTGTCGAGTGAGGCGGTGGATCCGGGCTTGGAGGTGAAGCGGTGCTGCATGACATCGCGCCAGGTCCTCCCCCAGTCGGTGTCGTCGCACAGGGCGGCAAGGGCCATGCGCAGGTCCCCGGGCGGCAGCACGTCGAGTTCCTCGCGCAGGCGCCCGGAGGAGCCCCCGTCGTCGGCAACCGTGACGATGGCAGTCAGGTCGGTGGTGAGCCGGCGCAGTGCGGACAGGGAGGCGGAGAGCCCGTGGCCGCCGCCGAGGGCGACCACGCGCACCACCTGGTTGTCCTCGGCGGAACGTGCGGGGGGCTGGATGGGGATGGGACCGGTGAAAAACGCCATGGCGGACTACTCGCGCCCCAGGTCCCTGTGCGTGATGTTCACCCGGACGCTGGGCAGCTGGGCCAGTCGGCGACCGATCTCCTCGGCCGTGGCCACGGAGCGGTGCTTGCCGCCGGTGCAGCCCACCGCGATGGTCGCGTAGTGCTTGTTTTCCCGGCGGTAGCCCTCGAAGACCGGCTCGAGGGCAGAGATGTAGCGCTCGATGAATTCGGCCGCGCCCTTGGCCCCGAGCACGTAGTCGGAGACGGGTTTTTCCTTGCCGGTGTGCGGGCGCAGTTCCGGGACCCAATGCGGGTTGGGGATGAAGCGGACATCTGCGACGTAGTTGGCGTCGGTGGGCAGCCCGTACTTGAAGCCGAAGCTCATCACGTTCAGCCGCAGCACGATCGGCCCGGACTCGGAGAAGAGCTCGGTGATGGAACGGGCCAGGTCGTGCACCGACATCTCGGTGGTGTCCACGACGATCTCCGCGGCATCCTTCAGCTCGCGCAGCACCTCGCGCTCGCGGTTGATCCCGTCGACGATCCGTTCGTCCCCCTGCAGCGGGTGCGGGCGCCTGCCCTGTTCGAAGCGGCGCACGAGCAGGTCGTCGGCCGCGTCCAGGAAGAGCACGCGGTACACGATGCCGGCGCTGGTCAACGCGTTCAGGTTCTCGCGCAGCTGCGGGAAGAGCGACTTGGAGCGCACGTCCATGACCACTGCAAGCTTCGGGATGGAGCCCCCGGAGTGCGCCACGATCTCGGTGAGCATGCCCAGCAGGGTCGGGGGGAGGTTCTCCACCACATACCAGCCGTGGTCCTCCAGGGCGTGGGCGGCGGTGGTGCGGCCGGCGCCCGACATGCCGGTTATCACGAGGAGTTCGGACTCGGGAGGTTTCACGGGGGCAAGCTCGGAGGTCATGCCCCTAGCCTAGTCGCCTTTTCGGGCAGAACCGGCTAGTCAAGCACCTCTCCGGTCGCCATGTTCACTGCCGGCGCACCGGTGCCGGCGGCCGCCAGCGCGTCGAACACCGTTGCTGCAAGCACCGGACCGATGCCCGGGACCTTCGTGAGTTCCGCGACGGAGGCGGCGCGCATCTTCTTCATCGACCCGAAGTGCTTGCGCAGCGCCTCGCGCTTGGCCGGGCCCAGGCCGTCGATGGTGTCAAGCAGCGAGGTGGTCATCGAGGCCGAGCGCTTCTTGCGGTGGAAGGTGATGGCGAAGCGGTGCGCCTCGTCACGGATCCGCTGGACCATGTACAGCGCGTGGGAGGCCCGCGGCAGGATCACCGGGAACTCGTCCTCGGGCAGCCACAGCTCCTCCAGGCGCTTGGCCAGTCCGACGACGTAGATGTCGTCGATGCCCAGGTCGGCAAGCGCCCGGGAGGCGGCGGCGACCTGCGGCGGCCCGCCGTCGACGATGACCAGCGAGGGCGGGTAGGCGAACTTGCGCGCCGGCATGCGCTCGGACGCGTCGGCAATGTCAATTTCGCCGCTGACCATCGGGACGGTGTCGGCCATGTCCGCGAGGTAGTTCCTGAAGCGGCGGGAGATCACGTCGTACATGGAGGCGGTGTCGTCGCGTGCGGCGTCCCCGGTGATCGCGAACTTGCGGTAGTCGCTCTTTTTCGGCAGCCCGTCCTCGAACACCACCATGGAGGCGACGACGTTGGTGCCCTGGGTGTGCGAGGCGTCGTAGCATTCGATGCGCAGCAGCGGGATCGGCAGCCCGAGCGCGTCCTGGAGTTCCTGCAGCGAGGCCGAGCGCGTGGTCAGGTCCCCGGCGCGCCGGGACTTGTGCAGGCGCAGCGACTGTTCGGCGTTTTCGCGCACGGTTTCGGCCAGCGTCGCCTTGTCCCCGCGCTGGGGTACGCGCAGCGAGACGGCCGAGCCGCGGCGCTCGTGCAGCCAGGCAGCGACGTCGGCCGTGTTCTCCGGCAGCACGGGAACCAGCACCTCCCGCGGGATCCTGTCGTCCCCGGCGGCCTCGCCGTAGACCTGGGTGAGCAGGTGCTCGATGAATTCGGCAGGAGTGGAGTCCTCGACCTTTTCCACGACCCAGCCGCGCTGGCCCCGGATGCGCCCGTTGCGCACGTGGAAGACCTGCACGGCGGCCTCGAGCTCGTCCTCGTGCACCGCGAAGATGTCGGCCTCGGTGTTTTCGGCCAGCACCACCGCGTTGCGCTCGAAGACCCGGCGCAGCGCGGCGATGTCGTCCCGGTGTCGGGCCGCCTGTTCGTATTCGAGCCTGGAGACCGCATCGGCCATCTTGGATTCGAGTTCCTTGATGAAGCGGGTGCCTTCCCCGCCCATGAACTGGCAGAGGTCCGCGGCGAGCTGCTTGTGGTCCTCGGGGCTGATGCGTCCCACGCAGGGGGCTGCGCACTTGTCGATGTAGCCCAGCAGGCAGGGCCGCCCGGAGGATTCGGCGCGCTTGAAGACCCCGGCGGAGCAGCTGCGCACCGGGAAGACGCGCAACAGCGTGTCGAGGGTCTCGCGGATGGCCTTGGCCGGGTAGAACGGGCCGAAGTACTTGGTGTCCTTGCGCTTGTCCCCGCGCATCACCTGGGCGCGCGGGTACTTCTCCCCCATCGTCACCGCGAGGTACGGGTAGGACTTGTCGTCGCGGAAGACGATGTTGAAGCGCGGGTTGAATTCCTTGATCCAGGTGTACTCCAGCTGGAGGGCCTCGAGCTCCGAGCCCACGACCGTCCATTCCACGGAGGTGGCGGTGTGCACCATGGCGTGGGTCTTGGGGGTCAGCGACGCCGGGTTGGCGAAGTAGGAGTTCAGGCGCGAGCGCAGCACCTTGGCCTTGCCGACGTAGATGACCCGTCCCACCTCGTCGCGGAAGCGGTACACCCCGGGGTTCAGCGGGATGTCCCCCGTCGCGGGGCGGTAGCTTCTTGGGTCTGCCACGTCTGCGCCTTCGGTGCTAGTCGGTGATCGGGGTTTGGTTGTAGGCGTCCACGCGCTCCTGGCCGGTGAGTTCCGCGATGGCATCGACGATCGCATCGGTGGCGGCGCGGCGCTGCGGCAGCGGGTGCTTGCGGCCCAGGTGCTCGAACTGCAGCGGCTTGCCGAACGCGAGGGTGAAGTGGTGCGGCTTGATGGTGTTCCTGCCGGCGGGCTGCAGGTTTTCGGTGCCGATCAGGCCCACGGGAACCACCGGGGCCCCGGTGCTCAGCGCCAGCCAGCCCACGCCGGTTCGCCCGCGGTAGAGCATGCCGTCGCGGGAGCGGGTGCCCTCCGGGTAGATGCCGATGCCGCCGCCGGTTTCCAGGATGTCTACCAGGGATTCCAGTGCCGCCACGGAAGCTGCCTGCTCCCCGCGCTGCACCGGGATGGAGCCCACGGATTCGAAGAAGGTCTTCATGGCCTTGCCCCTGAGGCCGGGGGTGGTGAAGTACTCGGCCTTGGCGAAGAACGCCACGTCTCGCGGGGTCAGCGCCTGGATGATGATCGAGTCCAGGAAGGAGAGGTGGTTGGAGGCGATGATGACGGGCCCGGTGCGCGGCACGTTTTCCAGGCCGGTGACGGTGGGACGGCACAGCCCCGAAAGCAGCCCGCGGATCGAGGAGCGGGTCATGGTGTACAGGCTCATTTAGGCGCTGGCTCCCTTGGTGGTGGCGGCCATGAGCGATTCGCGGACCGCTTCCCCGGCGGCATTTCCCAGCAGCAGGTCGGCCAGCCCGGGAAGGTCGGCCGCATGGGCGCCGGCCCCGGCGGCAGCCAGTTCGCCGTCCTCGGCGAACCCCCAGCCGGCGCCGATGGACGCCATGTTGTTCTCGTGGGCGGCCTCGATGTCGTAACGGCGGTCCCCCACCATCACGCAGCGTGCCGGGTCCAGGTCGTGTGCGCGGATAGCGGCGGCGATGATGTGGGTCTTGGACGAGGATGTCCCGTCGCCCTCGTCGTCGTTGCCGAAGATCCCGTCGAGCAGCGGGGTGATTTCCTGCACCGCGAGCAGCTCGCGGGCAATGTGCGTGGGCTTGGCCGTGGCCACCAGCACCGTGGTGCCGGCGGCGCGCAATGCTGCCAGCAGCTGCTTCACGCCCGGGTAGGGACGCGAGGCGGCCATGCCGGTTTCGGCATATTGTGCGCGGTAGGCGGTGATCAGCGAACCGACGTTTTGGGCGGTGACGCCGTCGATGGTGGCAAGCCCAATGGTCAGCGGCGGGCCGATGAGGGAACGGAGTTTTTCTTCACCCGGGTCGGGGATCTGCGCCTGCGTCAACGCATGGCGGATACCCGAGGTGATGGCCCCGGCCGGATCCACGAGGGTTCCATCGAGGTCAAGGAGCACGGCGGAGGGAGCATTCATCACTGTTGTATTCTCGCATGGACTGGGCGCATCCGCCGTTCGTGCATGCCCGAAGCGGCATACACGAACGGCTTTGCCACCTAGCCGAGCAGCGGCGCGAGGAACTTTCCGGTGTAGCTGCCGCTCACCTTGGCGACCTCTTCCGGGGTGCCGAGCGCGATGATTTCGCCACCGCCGCTGCCGCCCTCCGGGCCCATGTCGATGACCCAGTCCGCGGACTTGATCACGTCGAGGTTGTGTTCGATGGTGATGACGGTGTTGCCCTTGTCGACCAGGCTCTGCAGGACCAGCAACAGCTTGCGGATATCCTCGAAATGCAGGCCGGTGGTGGGCTCGTCAAGCACGTAGATGGAGCGGCCGTTGGAGCGTTTCTGCAGTTCGGCAGCCAGCTTCACGCGTTGCGCCTCGCCGCCGGAGAGCGTAGTGGACGCCTGTCCGAGACGGACGTAGCCCAGCCCCACGTCCACCAGCGTGCGCAGGTGGCGGGCGATCGGGGTGAAGGCGGCGAAGAATTCCGCGCCTTCCTCGATGGGCATGTTCAGCACGTCGGCGATGGATTTCCCCTTGTAGTGCACTTCCAGGGTCTCGCGGTTGTAGCGCGCACCATGGCAAACCTCACACGGGACGTACACGTCGGGCAGGAAGTTCATTTCGATCTTCAGCGTGCCGTCGCCGGAACAGGATTCGCAGCGGCCGCCCTTGACGTTGAAGGAGAAGCGGCCCGGCAGGTAGCCGCGGACCTTGGCCTCGTTGGTCTCCGCGAAGAGCTTGCGGATGTGGTCGAAGACCCCGGTGTAGGTGGCGGGGTTGGAGCGCGGGGTGCGGCCGATGGGCGACTGGTCGACGTGGATGACCTTGTCGAGGTGTTCGAGGCCCTCGACGCGGGTGTGCCGCCCGGGCACCTGCTTGGCGCCATTAAGCCTGTTGGCCAGCACCTTGTAGAGCACGTCGTTGACCAGCGTGGACTTGCCCGAGCCGGAGACGCCGGTGACGGCGGTCAGCACACCGAGCGGGAAGCGTGCGGTGAGGTCCTCTAGGTTGTTCTCGCGGGCCCCCACGACGGTGACCTGGCGCTTCTTGTCGATCGTGCGGCGCTTGGCCGGCACCTCGATCTTCTTGCGTCCGGAGAGGTAGTCGCCGGTGATGGAGCGGGTATTGGCCTTCAGGTCCGCCAGGGAGCCCGAGTGCACCACCTCGCCGCCGTGTTCGCCGGCGCCCGGGCCGATGTCAACGATCCAGTCGGCCTCGGCGATGGTGTCCTCGTCGTGCTCGACGACGATCAGCGTGTTGCCCAGTGAACGCAGGCGCGTCAGTGTCTCGATGAGTCGGCGGTTGTCACGCTGGTGCAGGCCGATGGAGGGTTCGTCGAGCACGTAGAGCACGCCAACCAGGCCCGAGCCGATCTGCGTCGCCAAACGGATGCGCTGGGCCTCGCCGCCCGAAAGCGTCCCGGCGGGACGTTCCAGGTTCAGGTATTCGAGCCCGACGTCCAGCAGGAAGCGCAGCCGTGCCTGGATCTCCTTGAGCACCTGGTTGGCAATCTGGGCCTCGCGGCCGGTCAGCACCAGGTTCTCGAGGAAGTCCGAGCATTCGCGCATCGGCATGGCGGAGACAGCGGCAATGGATTTGCCGTTGATCAGCACGGACAGGGAGGCAGGGTTCAGCCGTGCGCCATTGCATTCCGGGCACGGGATCTGCCGCATGTACTCTTCGTACTTGTCCCGGGCATTGTCGGATTCGGTTTCGAGGTGCTTGCGGTGGATGTACTGCACCACGCCCTCGAAGCCGGTTGAGTACTTGCGTTCCCGGCCGAAGCGGTTCTTGTACTGCACGACGACCTTGTGGTCCTTGCCGTGCAGGATGGCCTGCCGGGCCACCGCGGGAAGCTTGTTCCAGGGGGTTTCAAGCGTGAAGTCGAGTTCGGCGCCCAGGCCCTCCAGCAGGCGGTTCCAATATTCACTGGTGGCGGTTCCGAGCGACCACGGCGCGATGGCGCCTTGCCCCAGCGGCATGTCAACGTCGGGAATGATCAGGTCTTCGTCGACCTCAAGGCGCGTGCCAATGCCGCTGCAGGCGGGGCAGGCGCCGAAGGGGTTGTTGAAGGAGAAGGAGCGCGGTTCGATCTCGTCGATGGCCAACGGGTGTTCGTTGGGGCAGGCAAGGTTTTCGGAGAAGGCACGCACGCGGCCCTCGTCTTCCGGATCGAGGTCCACGAAATCAATCAGGACCCTGCCCTCGGAGAGATTGAGTGCGGTTTCGATGGAGTCGGTCAGGCGCTGGCGCACGGTGTCGTTGATGGCCAGCCGGTCGATGACGACCTCGATGGTGTGCTTGAACTGCTTTCCGAGCTTCGGCGGATCGCTGAGCTGAATCGTTTCCCCATCGACGCGCGCCCGGGAGTACCCCTTGGAGCCCAGCTCCTTGAACAGGTCGACGAACTCGCCCTTGCGGCCGCGCACGACCGGCGCCAGGACCTGGAAACGGGTCTTGGGTTCAAGCTCGAGCAGCTGGTCCACGATCTGCTGCGGGGTCTGCTTGGTGACGGCTTCGCCACAGACCGGGCAATAGGGACGCCCCACGCGAGCCCAGAGCAGGCGCATGTAGTCGTAGATTTCCGTGATGGTTCCCACGGTGGACCGGGGGTTCTTCGACGTCGACTTCTGGTCGATCGACACCGCCGGCGAGAGCCCCTCGATGAAGTCGACATCGGGCTTGTCCACCTGGCCCAGGAACTGGCGGGCGTAAGCCGACAGGGACTCGACGTAGCGTCGCTGCCCCTCGGCGAAGATGGTGTCAAAGGCCAGGGAGGACTTGCCGGAGCCGGAGAGGCCGGTGAACACGATCATCGCGTCCCGCGGCAAATCCAGGTCGACGTTGCGTAGATTGTGTTCGCGCGCACCCTTGACCACCAAGCGGGTCAGGTCGTGCGGACGGGGGGTTTCGAGGGAGCGGGAAGTAGCCACCAGATCATGCTAATCGAAAACTGGTTCGAATTGCGCGCACTTGTGAGCAATACGACCCAGGGCTATCCAACCTGCGAACTGAACGCCGCGCGAAGGTAGCCGACAGCCGCTTTTTCGGAGATCCCCCAGCGTGTCGCAACAGCCGCAAATTCCGAGGCGGCGTCCGCCACCGCGACGGATCCTTCATCACCGGTGGCCTGGACGATGGTGCCGTGACGCCCCCGGGTCACTACCGCACCGCTGGCTTCCAACTCCTTGTAGACCTTTGCCGCGGTGTTGACCGCGAGCCCGAGTTGTTCGGCGAGCGCCCGAACCGAAGGCAGCTTGGTTCCTGCCTTGAGTCGTCCCTTCGAGATGGCAACGAGTATCTGTTGCCTGACTTGTTGGTAGGGGGCGGTCTTGTCGGTGCTGTCGAGAGCGATGAATGCCAGTGGGTTGCTGTCCATGTGTGCCGTCCTTCGTTGGTACTGGGGGCAGGGCCTTCGTTTCAGACTATCGCGTGGCCATCGCCGCGCCACGTAAGGTGTTCGCATGAGTGAACTCTTCCTTGACCTCGCCGATGCGACCGTCCGGTCCGTGAGTGTTTCCGAAATGTCCAACAACATCTACCTGGTGACATCGAAGGGTGATGGCTCGCAGTTGCTGATCGACGCCGCCGACGATGCGCCGGCCATCGACGGCCTGGTCGAGTCGGCTTCCTCCGACTCAAAGGTTGCGACGAAGCTGGAAGGCATCGCGACGACGCACCAGCATTGGGACCATATTCGGGCCCTGAAGGAATACGCCGAGCGCACCGGGGTCACAACCTTTGCGGGAGCTGAAGACGTCGCAGGCATTGCGGCCGGTGCCAATGTGGCTATCGACGTTCCTTTGAAGCACGGCGACACGGTTTCGGTCGGATCCGTCATTCTGGATTGCGTGCACCTGCGTGGCCATACCCCCGGATCCATTGCCTATGTGCTTCGAGACAGCGGGGGTGCCACGGTGATCTTCAGCGGCGACTCCCTGTTCCCGGGAGGCGTGGGAAACACCCAGAACGATCCGCAGCGCTTCACTTCGTTGCATGATGACGTTACGACCCGGCTCTTCGAGCAGTATCCGGATGAGTCCCTGGTGCTACCCGGGCACGGGGCCACCACGACGTTGGGTGCGGAGCATCCAAATTTGGCCGAATGGCGCGTCAGGGGCTGGTAGGCACAATACTGTCGGTGGAGCCCGGCGGAGGTGATTCCGGTGTTCCCGGCAACGGCGGGGCCATGGCTCGGTACATCTGCCCACTGGGCGTTTTTATCAGGATCGTGTGCCGGGGACCCAGAATCACGAATTCTTCCCACCCGGAAGTTTCCTTCGTTTGGTTGCACCGAACACATCGGCCATCGGCGTTGACTTCCGTCGTCTTTCCACCCCTGGCCACTTGGTAAACGTGGTCATGGTGGCGGATCGGGGCGTCGCAGTAGGGTGTGCGGCAGAATTGATCACGTATGGAGATCAAGTCCTTCAGTTTCTGCGGAAGAATCCGTGCTTCCGACTCCATGGCTACGAGTTGGCCACTGACCGGCGCCGTGTACAGGCGACGAACCCACGCTTCGGCTTCGTTTTCACCGTCAGGACCGGTTCGGTCCCCAGCCATCAGCCAACGTGCGTACTCTGCGGATACGATGCCATAGCCTTTGATAAATGCCGGTTCGCTATCACCGGCAAGCAGGGATCGGTCGGTCATCACGACGTTTATCATTAGCGGCGGGCGCGAGGCCATTTCCTGCCCGGTGACGCGCTCCACGACAATGTCCGCCATGACCTGTGCTTCCGTGCGCTTGTCCTCAGTGGAGCGGCGCTTGGAGGCCGCCTTGGCCAGCGCTTCCTTGAATGCGACGCCCTGAATCACTGGGAGCAGGCCGCTCACTCGCATCATTCCATCGGGGGTGGGCGTCACAGTTATGCGTCGCTTATTCATCGCGTCGCCATGATTGATCATTTCGGCCGCGTTGCTGAAAGCAAGTACTTCCTTCTTGACGCGGGCCAAGAGTCCCTTGTCGCCGACACCGTCAAACGCCCCACGTTCGCCGGCGATTTTCCGGTCAATCAATTCACGGATACCGGGGTCCAGCTGATTGGTTTCGCGAACCAAGAGCATGGCACGATCTTCGTTTAGCTCTCCGCGCTCGAGGGCATCATAGGTATAGGGCATGTGTTCGATCATGGATCTCGAATACGAGATAAACCGCGAGCCCAGACGTTGGGCTTCCTTGCGGGCCAGTGCCACTTCGGCGCCGGCACCGCGGTTCGGGTACTCCTTGTACGCGCCTTCGGCTTCATGCCGGGCAATGATGTCCTGCTCAAGCCCGTAGGCTTCCTTGGCTTGGGCCGCGCAGATTGCGGCCTTGGTCCTTTCCATGGCCGCAATCCGGGCTACCCTTACTTGCTCCCCCACGTTTTGGGGCAGGTGGGTCACGGCTACACCCATGTCGTCGAGGAAATCGACGTACTCATCACCGGGCTTTTGCGCCAACGCGCGTTCCCTGGCGGGCCTGACCATGTCAGCCGGTATATGGCGATGGCCAAGGAGGATTTCCCCGGCAACCTCCGCGGAGAGTGAACTCGGGTTCGATAAGTATCCTTCGCACTCTTCGAACATATGTACTACTATATGCCTGTTCGAAACAGATGTGAAGAGCTTGATGAATTTTCTGATCCACAAAACATCAGGTCAGAGGCTATGTATAAAAAACTTTCCAAATCCGCTGGGAATCGCGGGTTGAACCCCTTCTGCCTACTTGAAGCTCATGCCCTGAGCTTCGCAGGCCCTCTTGAACAATTCCCTGTCCTGGATGACTGGCACACTGGACCCATCTGTGTACACCGCAGCGCGAATCAGCTCGGTTGAAGAAGCTGCGCCGTGTTCCGCGGCCTTTGCCATGTTGGTGCGACCGACGCTTCCGTCGTCCGTGTATCCACTGCCAAAGTGAATGCAGGCAGTGTTTCCCTGAACGTCGCGCTGGCGGAACTCGTCCACGGAGGGTCCGGCACAGGCCCCAAGCATCAACGTCGCCACGGCGAGCGCAGGCAAGAGTCTATTCTTCATGCCTTCACCATATGAGATGGCAATGCTCCCAGGGCAATCTAGCGCTTGCGGCCCACCATGAAGATGCGGCGGAACGGAAACAGTGTCACCGTTCCACCCCGGTGGTCGTCGATGGCCGGATATGCCTCGGCAACCAATTCCGCATACCGGGCTTCGAACTCGGAGGCGTCTGCCTCGTTTAGCTTGGCGAGGATGGGGCGCAAAGCGGTGCCGCGAACCCATTCCAGGACCGGATTCGTGCCGGAAAGGATCTGTCCGTACGTGGTTTCCCAGACATCCGACTCAAACCCGGCATCCAGCAGGATCTTCAGGTAGTTGACGGGCTCCCCCGCTGCGTCATCGTGCCGCAGCACGCCGGCCAGCTGAGGCGCCCAACGCTCCGATTCCGCGAGCTGCCGCATCAGGGTGTGCGAGGGCGAACCAAAGTTGCCCGGGACCTGGGCTGCGAACCACGCCCCGGGGGCCAATGCCTCCAGCCAGCGGGCGATCAGCTGCCGGTGTTCAGGGATCCACTGCAACATGGCGTTGGAGACCAGTACGTCGGTTTCCGGCTCCGGCATCCAGGTCGTCGCATCGGCGGACTCGAAGGAAAGGTTGTCGGCATGCTGCTTGGCGCGTGCCTGCTCGATCATTTCCGTCGACGAATCCAGACCGATCACGCGCGCGTCGTGCCAGCGCTCGGCCAGTGAATGCGTCAACGGCCCGGGGCCACACCCCATATCCACCACCAGCCGCGGCGTCGCAGCGGTGATACGGGCCGTCAGATCATAAAACGGGCGGTCGCGGTGATCAGCAAACTCAACGTACTTGTTCGGGTCCCACTTCATAGACACAGCTTAAGCGGAAGGCCCCTCGTAAACCGATAGTCTTGGACACATCATGAAACTTACCGAGTTGCTGCCCAACACTCCCCCACGCGGTGCCACCGCCGAATCGACCTATGAAGCCTTCATCAAGTGGGTGGAGGACCGCGGCATCGGGCTATACCCGGCGCAGGACGAGGCCGTCATGGAATTCGTTGGCGGCAACAACGTCATCCTGGCCACGCCCACGGGATCCGGCAAGTCGCTGGTGGCGGTCGCCGCGCACTTCCACGCGCTGGCCCGCGGCGAACGCAGCTACTACACCGCGCCGATCAAGGCGCTGGTCTCGGAAAAGTTCTTTGACCTGTGCAAGATCTTCGGCGCGGAAAACGTCGGCATGGTCACCGGGGACTCCTCGGTGAACCAGGATGCCCCGATCATTTGCTGCACCGCCGAGATCCTCGCCAACATCGCCCTGCGCGAGGGCAAGAACGCGGACCTGGGCCCGGTGGTGATGGACGAGTTCCACTTCTATTCCGACCCGCAGCGCGGCTGGGCCTGGCAGGTGCCGCTGCTGGAACTCCCGCAGGCGCAATTCCTGATCATGAGCGCCACCCTGGGCGACGTGGGCAGGTTCGAGGACGAGCTGACGCTGCGCACCGGGCGCGAAACCACCACCGTGGCGCACGCCGAACGCCCCGTCCCCCTGCACTACTACTACTCGCAGGACCCGGTGCAGGAAGCCATCGAGGAACTGCTGAGCACCAAGCAGGTGCCGATCTACGTGGTGCACTTCAGCCAGCTCGAGGCCATCGATCGGGCCAGCGGGCTGATGAGCATCAACGTCTGCACCCGCGAGGAAAAGGACCGGATCTCCGAGCTCATCGCCGGATTCAGATTCGCCCCCGGCTTCGGCAAGACCCTGAACCGCCTGGTCCGCCACGGCATCGGCGTGCACCACGCCGGCATGCTGCCCAAGTACCGCCGGCTGGTCGAGCAGCTGGCCCAGGCCGGCCTGCTCAAGGTCATCTGCGGCACCGACACACTCGGCGTGGGCATCAACGTGCCCATCCGCACGGTGCTGATCACCGCGCTGTCCAAGTACGACGGGGTGCGCACCCGCGTCCTGAACGCCCGCGAATTCCACCAGATCGCCGGACGCGCGGGCAGGGCCGGATTCGACACCGCCGGGACCGTCGTCGTGCAGGCGCCCGAGCACTCCATCGAGAACAAGAAGTCCATGGAGAAGGCGCTGGCCAAGTTCGGCGACGACTCCAAGAAGTTGCGCCAGGTGACCAAGAAGAAGCCACCGCAGGGGTTTGTGTCGTGGGGCGAGAAGACCTACGACCGGATCATCACCTCCACCCCCGAAACGCTGAACTCCTCCTTCGCCGTGACGCACTCGATCCTGCTGAACCTGCTGGCGCGCGAGGGCGACTCCTTCGCCGCGGCACGCCGGCTGCTCACCGAGAACCACGAGCCCCCGGTGCGCCAGCGCGCCCTGCAGCGCAAGGCGCTGGGCATCCTGCGCGAGCTGCTGGCCACCGGCGTCGTCGAACGCCTGGAGCACCCTGACAAGCACGGGAACATGCTGGCCCTCACGGTGCACCTGCAGGAGAACTTCGCGCTGAACCAGCCGCTGTCCCCCTTCGCGCTGGCGGCCCTGGAGCTCTTCGACGCCGAGTCCCCCGGTTACGCGCTGGACGTGGTCTCGGTCATCGAGGCCACGCTGGAAAAGCCGCGCCAGGTGCTCGCTGCCCAGCAGAAGAAGGCCCGCGGCGAGGCGATTGCCGCGATGAAGGCCGAGGGCATGGAGTACAACGACCGCATGGCAGCGCTCGAGGAGGTCAGCTACCCGCAGCCGCTGGCCGAGGTGCTGGGCAACGCGTTTGAGCAGTACCGCGCCGGCGCCCCCTGGCTCGGCGACTTCGAGGTGGCCCCCAAGTCAGTGGTCCGCGACATGTACGAACGCGCCATGAGCTTCAGCGAATACGTGCAGTTCTACTCGCTGGCCCGCTCCGAGGGCGTGCTGCTGCGCTACCTCACCGACGCCTTCAAGGCGCTGCGCCAGACCGTGCCGCAGGACGCGCTGCGCGAGGACCTCGAGGACCTCATCGAATGGCTCGGGGAACTGATCCGCCAGATCGACTCCTCGCTGCTGGACGAATGGGAGGAACTGGCCAACGGGGTGCTGCACGAACCCGACGCCGAGATCATCCCGCCGGCCCCCGAGCGCCTGACCTCCAACGAGCGCGCCTTCCGCGTGATGGTCCGCAACGAGATGTTCCGCCGCGTGAAGCTCTTCGCCGACGAGCAGGACGCCGCCCTGGCCGAGCTGGACGGGCACTCGGGCTTCGGCGCCGACGCCTGGGCCGATGCCATGGACGCCTACTTCGAGGAGCACGAGGACATCGACGACGGTCCCGGCGGCCGCGGTCCCAACCTCCTGCTGATCACCACTTCCAAGGAGTCGTGGAAGGTGCGGCAGGTGTTCGCGGACCCGGCCAACCACCATGACTGGGGCATCGACGCGAGCGTGAACCTGGCGGACTCCGACGAGGCAGGCTACCCGGTCATCACGGTGACCAAGGTGGGACGCCAGGACTAGGTTCCACACAGACAAATGCGCCCGCCGGATCGATTCCGGCGGGCGCATTTGTCTGTGCTCAGAAGCCCAGCAACTTGGTCAGCGGCAGCACCTGGTTGTGGGCCACCAGCACGATCGGCACCACCAGCCCGGCCAGCGCGTACACGGAGACCGGCACGCAGAGCAACCACTCGCGCACGGACCCGGCCCGCCCCAGCACCGGGATCGCAATCCGTCCGCCGGGCTTCCACACGTCCCTGAGCAGCGGCATGCGGCGGATGAAGCGCGGGGAACGGATCCGGATCGGCCAGATCAGGTTGCAGCCGCCGACGGTGAGCATGTCCCCGGCAATGTGCACCGCGCAGCCCACGGCCACCGCAAGCACCAGCCAGTTCTGCTCGTCGGGCGAGAAGATCGCCACGAAGATGCCCGCCGGGACCGAGATCAGCCACGGCAGCTTCGCCATGGTGTCGGGAATGAACTTCAGCGCCTTCAGCGCGAACGACACCAGCAACACCGCCAGC
Organism: Paeniglutamicibacter sp.; assembly: GCF_046714615.1. Taxonomy (NCBI): domain Bacteria; kingdom Bacillati; phylum Actinomycetota; class Actinomycetes; order Micrococcales; family Micrococcaceae; genus Paeniglutamicibacter; species Paeniglutamicibacter sp. The sequence continues at coordinate 3,655 of NZ_JBKKAP010000012.1, read as the reverse complement.
AGTCCGGCGCCCGGATAGATCAGCCCGTAGCGGGAATTCTCCATGGTCCACATCCCCAGCACCCACGCCATGAACGTGAATGCCGCGATGCCCAGCAGCGAGTGCGTGCCGTTGCGGTGCCCGCCGGAGACCTCGCCGATGCCCGCGCAGATCGCGTTGGACACCGGCGGCAGCGAGTGCGCGATGGTGGCCCGGCGGTGGTCCGCATCGGGCAGCAACGCCGCCCCGGCGCAGACCATCGCCCCTGCAACCCCGGCGATCGGGCTCTGTTCCAGCAGGCCGAAGCCCAGCGGGATCGCGTCGGGCAGCCAGTGAAGGCGCTCGGGGAGACTCCCGGTGGGGAGCATGAAATTCGTGGTCAACGCGATCCAGGCTGCTGCGCCGGTGGCCGCGTGGTGGCCGCCCATCATATTGCTTGGTGCCGTCCTTGCTTTGGTTCTTGCTTCTCGATCGCCCCCTACCTTAGGGGCGCGCACCCACGCGTTGGATTCACGGCACGCATGCGCTCCCGGTAGGCTTGGTCACATGTCTTTGATTCGCCCAGCACAGACCTCGGACGCCGCCGCAATCCTGGATCTCATCCACGAATTGGCCATCTTTGAGCGCGAGCCCGACGCCGTGAAAAACACCGAGGACCAGCTGGTGGCCCACCTCTTCGGGCCCGACCCGCAGGTGTACGCCCACGTGGTCGAGGACGAGGGCACCGTGCTCGGCTTCGCCCTGTGGTACCTGACGTACTCGACGTGGGAGGGCACGCACGGGATCCACCTGGAGGACCTGTACGTGCGCGAAACCGAGCGCGGTTCCGGGCACGGGAAGGCATTGCTGGGCACCCTGGCGCAGATCGCCGTGGAGCGCGGATACCGACGCGTGGAGTGGAGCGTGCTGGACTGGAACTCCCCCGCCATCGGCTTCTACGACTCGCTCGGCGCCGGATCGATGGACGGCTGGACGGTACGCCGCCTCGAGGGCGACGCACTGGCGGAACTGGGGGCGTCGATATGAGCACCACCCATACCTTCCGCGGGATGAACACCACCGAGCACCACTTCGAGCTCCCCCTGGACCACGCCCGCCCGGCGGGCGAAAAGATCACGGTGTTCGCCCGCGAGATCTCCTCCACCAAGCACGAGGACCCCGCCGCGCTGCCGTGGCTGCTCTTCTTGCAGGGCGGCCCGGGCGGGAAATGCCCGCGCCCGGCATCGCTGACCGGCTGGATGGCCGAAGCCGCCAAGACCTTCCGCATCCTGCTGCTGGACCAGCGCGGCACCGGGGGCAGCACCCCGGCCAACCGCCAGTCCCTGCCGCTGCGCGGGGACGCGGCGGCGCAGGCCACCTACCTCACGCACTTCCGCGCCGATTCGATCGTGCGCGACGCCGAGGCCATCCGCGAGGCCCTTGGGATCGCCAAGTGGAGCACCTTCGGGCAAAGCTACGGCGGTTTCTGCACGCTGACCTACCTGTCGATCGCCCCGGAAGCGCTGGAGCGCTGCATCGTCACCGGCGGGCTGGCCTCGCTCACCGCAGACGCGGACACCGTGTACCGGGCGACCTACCGGCGCATGGCCGAGCGCAACACGGAATACTTCGACTGGTACCCGCGCGACCGCCAGGTGTTGGGTGAGATCGTGGCGCACCTGGCCCACACCGAGGAGCACCTGCCGGGTGGCCGGCCGCTCACCGTGCCGCTGGTGCAGATGCTCGGCCAGTTCCTGGGCGGCAACACCCGGGTTCACTCGCTGCACCACGTGCTCGAGGGGGCCTTCATCGACACCCCGGGCGGCAGGCGGCTCTCGGACTCCTTCCTGGCCGCGGTCGCCGAGCAGGCCGACCGCACCACCAACCCGCTCTACGCGCTGCTGCACGAGTCGATCTACGCGCAGGGCTCGGCCACCAATTGGTCGGCAGAGCGGATTCTGGAGGAATTCCCCGCCTTCTCCCCCACGGCCACCGCACCGCTGCTCACCGGAGAAATGGTGTACCGCTGGTACTTCCAGGACGATGCGGCCCTACGCCCGCTGGAGGAAACCGCGCGCGTCCTGGCCGAGCACGACGGCTGGGAACCGCTCTATGACCCCGCGGTCCTGGCCGCCAACACCGTGCCGGTGGCAGCGGCCGTCTACGTCCACGACGTGTATGTGGACAGGGAGCTGTCGCTTCATACCGCCGCCGCGGTGGGCAACATGCGGGTGTGGGAAACCGACGAGTTCCACCACGACGGAATCGGCGACGAGGGCGCAATGATCTTCGCGAAGCTGCTGGAAATGAGCAACGAGGAACGCTAGGAGCGCACGACCTCGCGCACGCTGAAGGCTGCGACCACCAGGATGAAGGCCAGGCACAGGTAGCCGAGCCCGGCATAGCCCAGCCAGGCCAGCAGCAGCCCGGAGCCTGCGGCACCCAGCGCCCCTGCAGCACCCATGAGGGTGTCGGAGACGCCCTGGACCAACACGCGGCGCCCGCGCTCGACCCTTGCGGCCAGGAACGCGGAGCCGGAGACCGTGCACATTGACCAGCCCAGGCCCAGCAGCACCAGCCCGGTGGTGACGGCGGCGCGTGAATCGGCACCCAGCCCGGCGACCAGCACCGCGGCCACCAGCATGCCCTGTCCCGCCAGCATCATCCGCGGCTGCCCGATCCGATCGGCCAGCGAGCCGATGAACGGGGAGAGCGCGTACATGCCGGCGATGTGCAGGGAGATCACGAACCCGATGACGACCAGGATGTCGGCGGTTCCCCCGTGCATTTCGTGCCCGGGGATGGCAGCCAGGTCCTTGAGATGCACCGGGGTCATCGACATGACGCCGACCATCACCAGGTGCGCCACCACGATGGTGGAGATGCCCAGGGTTGCCCCGGGCGAGGCTCGCACCGCCACCAGCCCGGTGGCCAGCGAGCCGCGACGGCGGCCCACCGCCGGCGGGTGCGGGGCCACGCCGTCGGCGGCCTCCCAGGCGCGGGCCAGGTCGATGGGGTCCGGGCGCAGCCCGATGTTCAGCACCAGGATTGCCAGCACCATCCCGGCCAGGGAAAAGAGGAACGGCCCGCTCATGGGCGGCAGCCCCAGCCCCTGGCCCAGCACCGCGCCGGGTCCGATGAGGTTCGGGCCCGCAACCGCGCCGATCGTGATGGCCCAGACCACCAGCCCCAGGTCGCGCCCGCGGGTGGCGTCGTCGGCAAGGTCGGTGGCGGCGAAGCGCGCCTGCAGGTTCGCCGCGCTGCCCACCCCCAGCAGCGCCGCCCCGAGCATCAGCATCGCGAAGCTCTGCAGCACCGGCGCCAGCATCATGCCGATGGCGCCCAGCGCGGCCAGGAAGTAGCCGAAGGACAGTGCCACGCGGCGGCCGCGCTTCACTGCAAGCGCCGCAAGCGGCAGGGCACTGAGTGCGCCGGCGACCGAGATCGCGGTGGTCGCGGCCCCGGCAAACGCGTTGGAACCGGTCAGCTCCACGGCCATCAGTGAACCAATGGCCAGCCCCGCACCGTTGCCCACGCCGCTGAGCAGCTGGGAGGCGGAGAGGATGGCCACGGTGCGGCGCTGGGCACGCGCACGCTCGGTCGCAAGGTGGGTGGCTGCGGGGATCGGGGATGTACTCACGCGCCCCAGCCTAGCAACGGACTGACGGTTAACGGCCGTGGGGGGCCCCCCCCCCAA
>NZ_JBKKAP010000011.1:0-18376 GCF_046714615.1 Paeniglutamicibacter sp. | reverse complement strand
GTGGCGTTTTCTTGTTGCGCGCGGGGGCGGCCGCCCCCCCCCCCCCCCCCCCCCCCCCCCCCCCGACACGGGCCGAAGGGGCTTAGTTCTGCGCCGCGAGCACGAAGGCGGAATCGATGTTGATGGTGACCTTGTCGCCAACCAGCACGCCGCCGGCCTCGAGGGCGGCGTTCCAGGTGATGCCGAATTCCTTGCGGGAGATCTGCGTGGTGGCGGAGAATCCGGCGCGGGTGGCACCGAACGGGTCAACGGCCACGCCGCCGAACTCGACCTTGAAGGTCACAGGCTTGGTGGTTTCCTTGATGGTCAGTTCGCCCTGGAGTTCGAACTCTTCCGGGGAGCCTGCAACGCCGGTGGACACGAAAGTCATTTCCGGGAACTGCTCTACGTTGAAGAAGTCCGCGCCTTTGACGTGGGCGTCGCGGTTGTTGTCGTTCGAGTCGAAGGACTCGGTCTTGACGATTGCTTCGACCTTGGAGGAGGCGATCGAATCGCCCACGGTCAGGGTGCCGGTGACGTCGGTGAATGCGCCGCGGACCTTGGAGATGCCTGCGTGGCGAACGGTGAAGCCAACTTCGCTGTGCGAGGTGTCGAGGGTCCAGGTGCCGGGAATGATTTCAATGCTCATGGGGAAAGCTCCTTGTGTTGGAAGCCGGCGTGTTCACCGGTTTGCATGCTTATGTATATAAATATGACACAGGCTGATTGACGTGTCAACCATTATTTTTTGTGACGCAACACTTCTTAACCTGCCACAGGTTCCCGATAGTCCGGCGGACTTCCAGTTAATGCCGGGTGAACATTCCGCGGGGAGCATTCGCCGAGGTTCCGCGCGTGGCATTCCGCGAGCGACCGGTCCAGCCCGTTTCGTCCCGCGGGCCCCGGGAACTGCGCTGATGCGCGGCGAGGGCCGCCGTGGGCGGTGGTTGTCGATCCGGGGCACTGTCGTGCAGTCCTCGCCACGGGCTTTCCGTGCGCCGATGTTGGTGCGATGGGTCCGGTCTGCGCTGGCCGATTCTGCTTCACTGCCACATCGAGGCTAGGCTGGCCATAAGAGCTGCATGGTGATATGCGTCACGACGAAGTGAGAGTGGAAGCCAAATGAAAGGCAGAATATGAACGACGTAATCTCAGAGGCATTGATTGTGCTCGGTAGTACTGACGCCGATGACTCGGGCCCGGAGGCTCGGGGGCGCCGCGCGCACGCACGGGTCCTGGCCATGATCGAATTGGCGCGCGAGAGCGGGCGAAGCCGCCGGGAACAGCGGATCGCGAACTTGCTCATGCTGGCGCAGCTGGACAAGAAGGACTCGTCCGAGGCGCTGAGGGAAGCTCGGCGGTTGATGTCGCTTGACGAAGATTCGACAGACTGGCTGCTGAAGGCAGCCTAGCTTCGCGCCGCGGGGACGCCTTGTCTGCAGTAGATCGCTGGATCACCAGGCGGAAACCCCGAAGGCCTTGACGAATGAATCCCAATGTTCCGTGACGGGCGCGGCTTCATGTAACCCGCGCGCAGCCGGCGCGGCATAGGCTGGCTCCTAGCCATCCAGAGATTGCATTGAGAAAAGTGAGATCAAATGACCCAGATCGTTCCGGTACGCCACCTCTTCGGACCCGGCCCATGCAACCCCTACCCTGAAGCCACCGCCGCACTTGGGTTGCCGCTGCTGGGCCACCTTGATCCTTTGTTTATCGCCCGCATGGATCGCACCGCCGAGGGGCTGCGCACCTTGTGGGGCACCAAGAACACACGCACCCTGCCGCTCAGCGCCACCGGTTCGGCCGGCATGGAAGCCGCCTTCGTCAACACCGTGAAGGCGGGCGACGTTGCGGTTATCGCCGTCAATGGACTCTTTGGTGAGCGCATGTGCGAGGTCGCTTCGCGGGCAGGTGCCGACGTGGTTCGCGTGGACCACGAATACGGAACTCCGGTCGATGCCCAGCGCGTGGCCGACGCGCACCCGAACCCCACGGTGATCGCCGCCGTGCACGCCGAAACCAGCACCGGCGTCGTTTCAGACATCGCGGCGCTCGGCGCCATCAAGGGCGACGCGCTGCTGATCGTCGATGCCGTCACCTCGATCGGCGGCATGCCGGTACTTGCCGATGAGTGGGGGATTGACGTGGGTTATGCCGGTACGCAGAAGTGCATCGGCGTGGCCCCGGGCCTGGCGCCCTTCACGATCTCCGACCGTGCCTTCGGACGCCGCATTGAAAAGCCGCAATCCTGGTACCTCGATCTTGGTCTGCTTGGCGGATACACCACCGGGGGAGCTGGCGGAGGCCGTACCTATCACCACACCGCTCCGGTCGGCATGGTGGCCTCGCTTGAGGCAGGCATCGACCGAATCCTGGCCGAGGGCCTGGATGCCGTCACTCTGCGCCACCAGGCCGCGGGTAAGGCGTTGCAGGACGGGCTGGAGGAAATGGGCCTGACGCTCTTCGCCGCCGAGGGTCACCGGCTGCCGCAGCTGACCACCGTGTACGTTCCGGAGGGAGTGGATTCGGCCAGGGTCCGCAGCTACCTGCTCGAGCGCTTCAACATCGAGATTGGTGGCGGCGTGGGCAAGTATGCGAGCACTGTCTGGCGCATTGGCCTGATGGGTCCGAACGCCAACCCGACCTCGGTCGCGCTGATCCTGACGGCGCTAAAGGAAGCTATCGCGAAGGCGTAGTCCCGGCCGGGGCTTCGGCAAGGGCCGACGCTTGCACATTGCCTATCCGGAAGCGCTTGCCGTGCCACATATTCATGACGCAAGATTTCCTCCGACCCGTCCTCGGTGACGCCGCATGACGCGCCGCGGGCGCAAAAAAGGCGAAATGGCGTCACCGAGGGACGCTTAAATAAATGTACGGAAATGAGATCGATACCCACCGCGCGGCGATCCTAAAGTGGATCCATCCCATTGAGTGAAATCCCGTTCGGAGCACATCGCCATGTCTCAACAGCAGGCCCTCGCGTCCTCGCCAGCAAGCCCAGGAACTGACACCAAGGACGACCGGCCCCGGCTGCGCGGAAACCTTGGCGTCGCCTCCATCGTCTTTATCGTTGTTGCCGCTGCCTCGCCCTTGGGAGTCATCGGTGGTCCCGTTCCCTTGGGTATCGCGTTCGGCAACGGGGCAGGCTTCCCGTTTTCCTTTGTGATCGCAACGGTTGTGTTGCTTCTCTTCTCCGTCGGTTTCACCCAGATGACCCGTTTTGTGCCAACGGCCGGGGCCTTCTATTCCTACGTCAGCAAGGGCATGGGTCGCGGGTTTGGCCTGGGGGCGGCCTTTGTTGCTTTGCTGGCCTACCTGGCGCTCGAGGCCGGAGTATTCGGACTCTTCGGACCCGGGTTAGGTGAGCTGGTGAAATCCTACGGTGGACCCGATCTGCCATGGTGGGCGTGGGCGGTTGTGGGGTTCGTTGCCGTGACAGCGCTTGGTTATCGGAACATCGCGCTCTCCGGCAAGCTGCTGGCCGTGTTGCTCATTGCCGAGGTTGCCATTGTTCTCCTACTTGATGCGGTTGTCATCTTTTCCGGTGGAGGGCCCGAGGGCTTCGCTACCGGCATCGTCACGCCCTCCGAGATTGTTTCCGGCGCACCGGGCATGGGAATCCTCTTCGCTATCCTGAGCTTCGTCGGATTTGAAGCGACCGCCGTCTTCCGCGACGAAGCCAAGGATCCTGACCGCACCATTCCTCGGGCCACCTACATCTCGCTGATCTCCATTGGAGTCTTTTACACGGTTTCCAGCTGGGTATTGATCAGCGCGAATGGGGAGAGCGGCATTGTTGCCAACGCCACGGAGAACCCCGGCACCATCCTGCAAAGCACTACCCAGATTTACCTGGGTGCCGCGGGAGGACACATCGTCCAGTTGCTGTTTGTCACCAGCTTGTTCGCCTGCATCCTTTCATTCCACAACATTGCCTCTCGCTACCTGTTCCAGCTTGGTGCCCGCGGTGTGTTGCCCGCACCGCTTGGCAGAGCGCACCCCGTCCTCGGCGCGCCCTCGATGGCGTCGTTAGTCGCATCGGCAACCGTCGGCGCGCTGATCATCGCCGCTGCCTTGCTGCAGCTGGACCCTATCGGCCAGTTCTACACCTGGCTCGGCGGCATTTCCTCGGTTGGCATTGTGTTGCTGCTGACCTTGACATCCATTGCCGTGTTGGTCTTCTTCGGTTCCAAGGAGCGCGGCGGGGCGCTGTGGCCGCGGCGCATAGCTCCCGGGCTAGGTCTGGGGGGACTGTTGGCCTTCTTTGCGATCATTCTGGTGAACCTGCCGGCGCTGGTAGGGGAGTCCAGCTACGGGCCGTTCTCCGTGGGGGTGCTGGTGCTTTTGGCCGCGGCGCTGCTGGCTGGACCCATTGTGGCGGCACGTCGTCGTTCTGTGGTCCTTGACTGAGCGCCTCAGCAACGCCTAGCCTCACTTCTCAACTCGTTTCGGGAGAATTCATGAACACCGTATTGTCCACTGCCCCCTTATGGGCAGGCCATGCCGACTCCAGCGAACTGGACCACTGGAGTAGGGTGGCCCAGAGCGTTGCCGTCGAGCTGGCCAAGGGCTCGCTGGAACGTGACCAGACCGGCGCGGATCCGCTGGCGGCGCTGCAGCTATTACGCAAGCACGGCTTGGTGAAGCTCGTGGTCCCGGCCATCTATGGCGGTGCCGGGGCGCACTGGGAAACCGCGTTTCGGGTCATCCGGATTCTGGCCCGGGCAGATGCATCGGTCGCGCAGATTCTTGGTTACCACTATCTGAATTCTTCCTGCCTCGCGTTCTACGGTGCGGGCCGCGACCAGTCTGCGAGGTTCCGGCTGATAGCCGAGCGGGACCAACTCTGGAGTGACGCGCTCAATCCCGTTGATCCGGACTTGGAACTGGTCGCGGATGGCTCTGGCTATCGACTCGGCGGACTCAAGCGTTTTGCCACTGGAGCCTCCGCCACCGATATCATCATTTCGGCCGCCCAAGCCAGTGGGGGCCAGTACGACGGTCGCGTCGTTGTCTTCGCCGTGGAGCGCGGACGGGAAGGCATCTCATTTCTCGGCGACTGGGACCATCTGGGCCAGCGTGCCTCGGCCAGTGGATCGGTGCGATTCGACAAAGTGCGCGTGGTCGAGTCGGACATCGTGGGCTTCGATGAAGGGACCGCATTCTCCACCGTGGTGACACCGGGCGTCCAATTGCTCTTCGGGAACATTTATTTGGCCGCTGCAGAAGGGGCACTTGAGCAGGCTAGGGAATTGACGCTGGCTAGGCGAAACTCCTGGTTCCTCTCCGGGGTGCAGACGTATGCCGAGGACCCGCTGGTACATCGTACTTACGGCGAACTCGTGGCCAGGACCCAAGCGGTTGAGGCGCTTGCCGACAGGCTGAACCGCCGCTTCGACGAGGTCATCAACTTGGGCGACGCTGTGACCGAAGCGGATCGGGCGCGTCTCGAGGTTGAGGTTGCCGGGCTTAAGATTGTCTCCACGGAGGCGGCGCTTGAGGTCACCAGCCGCGTGTTCGAGGTGACGGGTGCAAGCTCCACCAAGCGATCGGTGGGGCTGGATCTGTACTGGCGCAATATCCGGACGCACTCACTTCACGATCCTGTCGACTACAAGAAGGTGGAAGTGGGCGCATTCTTCCTGAACGGAATCGTGCAGCCGATTTCGCTCTATACATAAGTTTCAGCAGCGCGCCCCTTGTCGGCGGACGAGGGCCAGACGTGCCCAGTGGCGCTCGTCGCGTCTGGTTCGGGCGGCGGCACGAATATGCCACTGCAACGAGGGCCGAACCTACTGTGGGAACGCCGCTCTGCCGCTTTGAAAAGAACTGGTCGAATCCGCCGATCGCGGCGCCACGCACCCGCCCGCGCGAGAACGACCCGTCAACGGGACGGTGACTGTTCGGAAGCGGCACAGGACTCAAGGGCATGGCGCGACGGGAATCGGTCAAAGGGGTTACGCCGAGGCGGCGTGGTCGCGCCGCTCCAGCAGGCGGGAGACCGTGTAGCCGATGAGGATGCCCCAGAACGCGGCGTGGATGTTGAACAATTTCAGGTCCGAGATCGTGACGACGAAGGTCACCAACGATCCCAGGGTGTAGGTGGTGGAGAACGCGGTGACGAAGGCCTGCTGGAGTGCCTTGAGCATGGCAATGCCGCCCAGTGCCAGGACGAAGGCCTCGGGTGTGGCCAGCATGAACCGGGTCAGCGTCGGCGCCAGCAGCGCACAAAGAAGCGAAAGCAGGCCGTAGACCACCGCTCCGGTGTACTGCCGGTTCTTGTCCCCGGAGGAAGTCAACAGGGCATTGGTCGGACCTGTCACGCATGCCGCCACGGCACCGAACCCAGCATTAACGATGGAGAATATGCCGGAGGCGACGGCGAAGGCATTCACCGGTGGACGATGGCCGGCGGCGCGCAGCACGGCCACGCCCTGCCCGTTCTGCACGATCAGCACCGTAATGGCCAGCGGTACCACCAGTTCCAGTTGTGCTGCCCACGTGAACTCGGGTGCGGTGAACACCGGGACGGCGAAGATCGGCCCGGATCCGGACTCCATCGCGAACTGCCCACTCGCCGCCACGGCAATGATGCCAACCACCAGGGTGCCCAATACCGGTGGAAGATATTTGCCCAGCGTGGGCACTGCGCTCAGGGCGATGAACGCCAATACCATGGGCCCGGCCACCACGGGGTTGGACTGGGTGGAGGTGACGATGTCGGTACCGAAGCGCAGGAACACCGCAGCGACCATGGCCATGACGATCGGCATGGGAATGGCTGCCATGATTCGACGCACCAGTCCGGTGGCGCCCAGGGCGAGGATCAGTACCCCGGCGACGAAAAATGCTCCCACCACCTCAGGGAAGGACAGGTGCTGCAGGGAAGGGCCCAGCAGCACGGTGCCGGGGATGGACCACGCGAACCCGAGGGGCTGGCGGTACAGCAGTGACATCACGATGGTTGCGAGCCCGGCGGAGAGAAAGATGCCGAACACCCACGAGGCCAGCTCGGCCTGGCTCAGACCGCCGACAGCACCTACGGCCAGCGTCACCGCAATGGGTCCGGAAGCGGAAAAGATCAGCCCGATCACCCCATTGCCGGCGTACTGCGGGGCGATGTCGCGCAGCACGTCGCGCACCCCTGCGGGCCGGAGTACGGGGCGTTCGAGCAGCGGCGAACGCTCGGGCGCCGCGGCGGCCATCGCGGGTTCCCGCGTGGATGGCTCGGAGGCTGGGCTGGGCATGTTTGCTCCTGATCGACAAAGGATGATGGCCCTACCAGTCCACCATCTCTGCCGCTGCCCCAACGCCACGGGAGGTGCCCAGCTGATCCTGGGTACGGCATACCCCGGATCAGTTGGGCCCGGCTCCGGACCCCCACGGGCCGGTCCGCTCTGGTGGAATGGATCCCATGACAACAACAAACCAGCACGCCCCGTCCCCTGACCGTCTGCGCGCCGTGGTCACCGGCGCGAGCACCGGCATCGGTGCCGCAGCCGCCCGTCACCTGGTCGCCGCCGGGTGGTCAGTGCTGGCTGTCGCCCGCCGCGGAGATCGCCTCGAGGCCCTGGCCGCGGAGATCGGCTGCGACGTGCTGGCCGCGGATATCACCTCCGATGACGATGTGGCCCGCATCGTGGAGGCCGCAGGCACGGTCCACACGCTGATCAACAACGCCGGCGGTGCCCGCGGCACCGAGACGATCGCCAACGCGGACCTGGAGAATTGGTCCTGGATGTACGACGTCAACGTCCTGGGCACGGTCCGGCTGACCAAGGCGCTGTTGCCTGCCTTGCGCGCATCCGGTCGCGGCGACGTAGTGGTCGTCACCTCTGTTGCAGGGCACGGCACCTACGAGGGCGGGGGCGGTTACGCCGCGGCCAAGCACGCCGAGCGGGTGATCGCCCAGACCCTGCGACTGGAACTCAACGGCGAACCGATCCGGGTCATCGAAATCGTTCCCGGGCTGGTACACACGGAGGAGTTCTCCCTGCGTCGCCTCGGCGGGGACCAGGCCGCAGCCGACGCCGTCTACTCCGGAGTGCCCAACCCCTTGTCGGCCGATGACGTGGCGGAGTGCATCACCTGGACCTTGTCCCGCCCTCACCATGTGAATATCGACCAGCTGGTGGTCAAGCCCCTTGCCCAGGCCGCGATCCATAAGATGCACCGCACCTCTTAAAGCACCGCGGCTTTGAAGGTGGGATCATGGACTGTGGTGAAAGGAACCTGGAAATGAACGCTGGTACCGAGCTCGGTGAGTTCCTCAAAGTCCGACGTGCCCTCGTGTCCCCGGCCGGTGACGGCGGGCCGCGACGACGCGTGCCGGGACTGCGGCGGGAGGAAGTCGCCGCCTTGGCCAGAGTGAGCGCCGACTACTACACCCGCCTGGAACAGGGCCGGCACAAGCGCCCGTCCGAGGCCGTGCTGGGCGCCTTGGCCCAGGCCCTGCAGCTGGACGATCTGGCCACACGGCACCTGTTCGACCTCGCCCGCGCAGTGGCCGCCCCGCGCCGAACCGGACCGGAGGCCGCCGTCCAGCGGGTGCGCCCCTCACTGCACCAGCTGCTTGCCTCCTTCACCGAGCACCCGGCATTCATCCGTGGACGACGCACCGAGGTGCTGGCCATGAACCCGCTGGCTGCGTTTCTGCTCGCCGACTTCCCTGCCAAACCGGCACAGGAGCGAAGCCTGATCCGCTGGGCGTTCCTGGACGCCGAAGCGCGGACCCGCTACGTGGACTGGGAGAAGATCGCCTCCTCGATGGTCGGTACCTTGCGTCTGGACGCCGGCCGCCACCCCGACGACCCGCTCTTGCTCCAACTCGTCGGCGAGCTGGCCGTCCACAGTGAGGAGTTCCGCACCTGGTGGGCGGACCACCGCGTGGTCGAACGCCGCGACGGGATCAAACGACTCAACCACCCGCTCGTGGGGCACCTCGACATTCGCTACGAAGCCCTTGAAGTCACCGGAGAGCCGGACCAGACGCTGTTCATCTACACCACCGAGCCCGGCTCCGAATCAGAATCCAAACTGCGAACCCTCGCCGGCTGGGTCTACGGTGACAGCACCGCACGGGACCACTCCGGAGCACTCACAAGCCCCTTGGACCCGCAAGAGCCCAGGCCCAATCCCGACCCTGCAGAACACTAGTTTCGATTGCGGATTTGTGCAGATCTGTTTGTCGATTAGCGGCAATTCAACGGCCGCAGGAAATTGATGGTCACGGGTTTCGTCCCGCATTCGGTGGGCGTGCTGCCCGGGTAGGCAACGGTCGGTTGTGCCTGGCCGAAATACTGTCGCCCATTTTTTTGAGCTGCTGGATGGCCGCTTTCTTTACAACTGGCGGGCCACGCCTTCGGGACAAGTGGGCGAATGCCAGAAATTCCCCACCACATCTATTGCATCGGGCTCGTCGGCGCAGTAACCTACAACCAAATGGTTGTATATGAATTGAGCGAAACCGAGATCGACCGCATCTTCCAGGCCATGGCGGATGCGACCCGGCGCGACATCATCAAGCAGGCGATGCTCCGGGAACAATCGGTCTCCGAGTTGGCGAAGCGCTATGACATGAGCTTCGCAGCCGTGCAAAAGCACGTGGCGGTGCTCGAAAGGGCATCGCTGATCACCAAGGAGCGACGCGGAAGGGAGCAGATCGTGCACGGGAACCCCGAATCCCTGCGCCGTGCCACCCGGCTGCTGGAGGCCTATGAGGGCATCTGGCGGCAACGCGTCGGCAGAATCGGAGACATCCTCTCCGACGATCTCGAAGGAGCATAACCATGAGCGTCATCAGCGTTCAAACCGACCCGGAAAACCTCACCCTCACCCTGGTTGCCGAATTCGCGGCGAAGAAGGAGCGCATCTGGCAGATCTGGGAGGATCCGCGCCAGCTCGAGCGGTGGTGGGGTCCGCCGACTTGGCCCGCCACCTTTGTCCGCCACGAGTTTGTCGAGGGCGGGGAGTGCAGGTATTACATGAGTGGACCGGATGGAGAGAAGGCCCGTGGCTGGTGGAAGATCGTCTCCGTGGACGCACCCAACGGCTTCGAGTTCCAGGATGGGTTCGCCGGGGATGACGGGGAGCCGAGCGGCTTCCTGGGCATCACGCAATGCGTGGTGAGGCTTGAGGAGCAGGACGGGACGACCCGCATGACCTCGGTGTCCTCGTTCGAAAGTCCCGAACAGCTTGAGGAAATGATCAAGATGGGCATGGAGGAGGGCATGCGCGAGGCCGCCGGGCAGATCGAGGCGATCCTCGCCGAGACCTCGGTCAGGTAGTCGTTGCAGCGGCAAGGAACTTCATGAAATAGGGGCGGGGCCGATGCGGTCCCGCCCCTGGTTCGTCCCGGGGAGCGAGCGGTTCTTCGGTGCCGCGGAAGTGTCACCGCTGTCCTGTGACGGCACGCGACAATTGCCTAGCCTATCGTTTAACGATACATTAATATTGTTACTCGATATTAGGAGCCCCGATGGGAAAGTTTACTGTCCTCGCGTTGCGCATTGTGCTCGCTCTGGGTCTTGCGGGCGCGTTGTTCGTGCAGGCGGTGATGGTCCCGCTGCTGGCCATCGACCTGGAAGAGGCGGGCCCCGGTGTCATCGCCGTGCGGACCCCGGTGATCCTGATCGTGCTGTTGGGCATCGTCACCGTCCAGGTCTCCATGGTCTGCGTGTGGCGGCTGCTGAGCATGGTGCGCCGGGGAACGGTGTTTTCCCGCGGTGCCTTCCGCTATGTGGACATCGTGATTGGTGCCGTCGCTGCGGCCGCTTTGCTCACCTTCGCGCTGGCCGTGGTCCTCGCCCCCGGGGAAGCGGTCGCCCCGGGGATCGTGCTGCTGCTCTGCGGCGGGGCACTGCTGGTCGGCGGGGTCGCGCTGATCGTCATTGTGCTGCGCATGCTGCTAGCCCAGGCGCTGGGCATGCGTGCCGAGCTGGACGAAGTCATCTGATGCCGATCATCGTGGACATCGACGTCATGCTGGCCAGGCGCAAGATGCAGGTCGGGGCGCTCGCCGAACGCATCGGCATCACTCCGGCCAACTTGGCGGTGCTCAAGAACGGGAGGGCCAAGGCCGTGCGCTTCACGACGCTCGAGGCGTTGTGCGAGGTGCTCGAATGCCAGCCCGGGGACTTGTTGCGGTGGGAGCCGGAATCGCCCGCCGGCGGCGGTGCTCCTTCGGGAGCCTGAGGGTTCGGTCGGCCCCGGCCGGGAGCCCCGGCCGGGAGCCCCTGCCGGGAGCCCCTGCGGGGCATCGCCATCGCCGCCGCACCGGCGTACGGTGGAGATACCAAGACGCTTGATGGGGATTGATGGCCGTGAAAACCGCTGTGCTCAAGAAATGGATACCCGCCGTGCTGGCGCCCGCAGTCATTGCGGCCTTCGCCGTGGGTGCCTCGCTCTCCGCCAACGCACAGGTGCAGCTCGAGCCCAAGACGCCGCAGCAGGTGCTGCAGATGATCGCGGGCTCCAGTGTCACCGACTTCTCCGGCACCGCCCGGGCGACGCTGGACCTGGGGATCCCGCAGCTGCCGGATCCGGGAGACACCGGCATGATGCAGCAACCAGGAGCCCCAGAGGCAGGGAGCGCACCCCCTTCTTCCGGTGCGCCGGCAACGGCCGGCTCCGACCTGCTGGACATGCTCTCCAAACTGTCGGGAACCCACGAGGCCCGCGTCTATGTTGACGGACCGGACAAGGCCCGGATCCAGGTCATGGATGGCATGCACGAGCAGAACTTCATCCGCAACGGCAACTCGCTGTGGCACTACAACTCGGCCGAGAACACCGCCGTCCACATGACTCTTCCCAAGGTGCTCCGCCATGCAGGACCCCCACGGCACACGATGCAGCCGCCAACCCCCGGCGTGGTGGCGGACCGCCTCATTGAGGCGATGGGACCGAACACCGAGATGAGCGTGCAGGACGGAACCCGCGTGGCCGGCCGCGACGCCTACACCCTCGAGTTGGTTCCGCGCAGCGACGAATCCCTGATTGCCAAGGTGAGCATCGGGGTCGACGCTGCCACCGGCGCACCACTGGATGTCGTGGTGGATGCCGTGGGGCAGGAGGATCCAGCCATCGCGGTCGGATTCACCTCGTTCACCCCCGAGACGCCCGCGGCCAACCTCTTTGAATTCACTCCGCCGCCGGGGGCCGAGGTGAGCCAGCACAAGATCGCAAAAAAGTCCCTCGGCCACAAAATCGATGCCAAGGCGAACGGGCACAAGAACCCGAAAAAGTCCCTTGACCACAAGACCGGTGCCAAGGATGATGCAGCAAAGCGTGGCGGCAAGAGCCAGGCGAACCCGCCCGAAGCCATCATGGGCATGGGCTGGGATGCCGTGGTGGTGGTTCCCGCCAAGGACGTTCCCCAGGAACTGGCCGCGAACGAACTGCTGAACCAGCTGGCCACGCCGGTCGAGGGCGGGAAGCTGCTTCACACCTCCTTGCTCAATGTCCTGATCACCGATGACGGGCGCATGGTCATTGGCCCGGTGACGGTGGCCCGGCTGCAGGCCGCGGCCAACGGCCAGTGACCGAAGTGCCGGAACCCGGCGAACTGGCGATCCACACGTCGGGGCTGGGCAAGAGCTTCGGGAAACGCCGCGTGGTCAACGACCTGGACCTGGCGGTGCCGCGCGGGTCGGTCTTCGGTTTCCTGGGGCCCAACGGCTCGGGCAAGACCACCACCATCAGGATGCTGCTGGGCCTGGCAGCCCCGGACAGCGGCAGCATTTCCCTGCTCTCCGAATCCATGCCCGGCGCGGCTTCCCGGGTGCTGCCGCGGGTTGGCTCCCTGATTGAGGGTCCGGCCTTCTACCCCTTCCTTTCCGGACGTGCGAACCTCGTTCGCTTCGATTCCGCCGACCGTACCTCCGATGCATCCACCCGCACCCGCCGCGTGGACGCAGCCCTGGAAAAGGTCGGGTTGGGCAAGGCCGCCCGTTTGGCAGTGCACGCCTACTCGCTGGGCATGAAGCAGCGCCTGGGGATCGCCAACGCCCTGGTCACCGAACGCGAGTTGCTGGTGCTCGACGAACCGACCAACGGGCTGGACCCGCACGGAACCCGCGAAGTCAGGCACCTGATCCGGGCGCTCGCCGCGGAGGGGACCACGGTCTTTGTCTCCAGCCACCTGCTCAGTGAGGTCGAGCAGATGTGCAGCCACGTGGCGGTGATGAGCGTGGGAAATTTGGTGGCACAGGGGAGGCTGGAGGAGTTGCGGGCCGAGGGGAAGCGCATGGTTACCCTGCGCACCCCGGATACCGGCGTGGCAATGGCGGTGTTGTCCCGGCTGGGACTCGAAGCGCGGCTGGATGCGGTGCCCGCCGGGGAGGACGGGGTCCTTGCCGCGGCGCTGGGAAACGGAGCCCCCGAGCCCGAGCGGCTGGTGGAGGAGCTCGTTGCCGCCGGAGTGCGCGTGCGAGGCTTCACGGTTCAGGCGGCAAGCCTCGAAGAGCGATTCGTGGCGCTGACGGGGGAGGGGTTCGACCTTGTCCAATAGGGGTTTGCTGGCCAATGAAGTGGCGCTGCTGTTTCGGCGCCGCCGCACCTGGGCCATGCTCCTGGCCCTGGGCGCGGTGCCGGTGCTCATCGCCGTTGCGGTGCGCCTGACTTCCGGCCCGCCCTCCGGGCGTGGACCGGCGTTCCTGGACCGGGTTGCGGGAAACGGGTTGTTCGTGGCGATCACCGGGCTGCTGGTCTGCATCCCGCTCTTCCTGCCGCTGACCGTCGCGGTGGTTTCGGGTGACACGATCGCCGGGGAGGCAGGGACCGGGACGCTGCGCTACCTGCTCACCGCACCTGTCTCGCGCCCGCGCCTGCTGCTGGTCAAGTTCACCGTGGCGGCGCTCTTCGCCCTGGCGGCCACGGCGATGGTGGCCCTGTGCGGGCTGGGCATCGGGGCGTTGCTCTTTCCCACGGGGCCGGTGACGCTGCTGTCGGGAACCACCATTTCCGCACCCGCGGCGGTGCTGCGCGTCGGGTTGGTGGCGCTCTATGTGGCGGTGTCGCTGCTGGGTCTCACCATGCTGGGCCTGTTCGTCTCCACGCTGACCGACGTTCCGGTGGGCGCCATGGCTGCCATCGCGGTGCTTTCGGTGACCGCACAGATCCTGGGCCAGCTGCCGCAACTGGACTGGCTGCATCCGTGGCTGTTTACCCACCATTGGCTCGGCTTCGCCGACCTGTTGCGCGACCCGATCCGCTGGAGCGAATTCGGGCAGAACGCGCTGCTGCAGGGCGGGTACCTGCTGGTCTTTGGCGCCCTGGCCTATGGCAGGTTCGCCAGCAAGGATGTCCTCTCCTGACACTGGGGCCTTCATCCCGGGCACGCGACAATGGGGGAACGGACAATCTGGCTTGGGTGCTGGCTTGGCTGCTTGATTCCGATCCATCCATCCGCTTGCAGGTCACGCGTGATCCGCTCGATGCCCCCGAACCCGAGGTGGCCAGGGATTCGGCACGCAGGGGGCATTGCAAGATGCGAGTGCTGCGCTGGGCAGGCGTGGCGGCCGATGGACCGATCCAGCTCTGAACTTCATCGGACCCGATGCATGAAGTTCGCGAAGAGTTAACGCCCCGCTGGCGAACCGTTGGGTTCGGTGCGGCATGGTGGGGAACGTGCGGGTGTTGGGGAGCCCGGACCATGTCTGCCCCAACGTACCGAAGGAAATTCGCACCATGCCCAAAAAGTCCTGGCTCACCACCACAGCCTTAACCCTTGCCCTCGGCCTGCTCGCCGGAGCCGGCGCCCCCGGAGCGGCCATGGCCGCCGGCTCCCCGGATCCGCAGGGCCCGCCCGTGCACGCGGCACCCGAGAAGGCCATCGACGGATACCCGCAGATCATCGAATCCGGATCCTGGGACGCCGGGCACATCCAGGGCATCGCCATCGACGAAAAGGGTGGCTTCGTCTACCACTCGTTCACCAACATGCTGGTGAAGACCGACCTGTCCGGTCACGTCATTGGCACCGTCGAGGGCTTCACCGGACACCTCGGGGACCTCGACTTCAACTCCCGCGACGGCCAAGTCTACGGTTCGCTCGAGTACAAGGCGGCCGAGTCCTTCTACATCGCGATCTTCGACGTCGAGAAGATCACCAAGGTCGGCATGGATGCCGAGGACTCAGGCATTGTCACCGCGGTCCACCTGGAGGAAGTGGCCGAGGACTTCACCGCCGACCTGGACGGAAACGGGGTCTTTGACGGCGACACCGCCAACACCGCCGACCACCGCTACGGTTCCAGCGGCATCGACGGGGTTTCCTTTGGCCCTGCATTCGGCTCCGCCAACGGCAAGCAGCAGCTGATGGTCGCATATGGGATCTACCGCAACCTCAATCGGGAGGACAACAACCACCAGGTCATCCTCCAATACGATGTGTCCACATGGGGCGAATTCGCCCGCCCGCTGACCCAGGACGATCCGCACACCTCCGGTCCCGCCACCGTGGATTCGAAATACTTCATCCACACCGGCAACACCAATTTCGGTGTCCAGAACCTTGCCTACGACGAACACACCAAGAACTGGTACCTCGGGGTCTACCGCGGTTCCAAGCCGGGATTCCCCAACCGCACCCTCTACGTCGTGGATGGCACCGCAGCCCCGGCTGAGGGCGTTCTTGCGGGGCAGCCCGGAAACGAATCCGGGCTTCTGGTGCCGCTGCTCCAGGGAGGGATCCCGGATCCAGCCACCGGCATCTTCGGTTGGGAGTTCAAGGCAGATGTCGGCATCGAGCCGGTCGGCCATGGCTACTTCTATGTGGCCCGCGACTTCGACGATTACTCAAGCGGCCACAAGCAGGAAGCCGCGACCCTGGAGTTGTACCGGTGGACGGGTGCCGACGGCGCCGGATTCGAGCGCGTGGTCCGCTAACAACGCCAGCCAAATCATCCGAAGGCGTGGGCGCACATCTTGTGCTCTCCCGCCTTCGGCGCTTTAACGAAGCGGGGTCACAATCGGCGCACTCCTCAGCGCATACATGCCTGTCAACCCAGAGTTTGGCGATTCAAGTCCCGGCGCAACGGGGTAAGAAATGACCATTACGGCAATAGTGGCTATGGTTTGCCCTATTGGTTGGATTAGTTGAAACTTTGGGGAAATCATGACTTGGGGTAGTGAATCAGCGCCGTCGAAGAGGCGCACAAACAAACGCTGGATTTGGTGGGGGATTGCCGTGCTGGCCCTCATCCTGCTGGGCATCGCCGGGGCGCTGCCGGGGTTGATGATTCTTGCGGGGATCGTTGCCTTGATCCTTGGCCTCGTGGCGTTGCTGGCCAACGGCATCAAGTGGGCAAGGATCCCCAATCGCAAGATCGGGGCCGGCGTCGCAGGCGCGGCGCTGGTCCTCACGCTTGCCGGCGGCGCCCTGAGCGGTACGGAGGGAACCGGCAGCCCGGAGGCCTTGATCGACGAACCTGCGGTGGCCGAAACCCTGCAGAGCGATCTCGCGAGCTACGTCGGCAAGTCCTGCGAATTCGACTATCAGGTCATGACCCAGGCTGCTGCCAACAACTACTGCGATGCGGATTCAACGGGTGCCCTGGTCTGGGTCGACCAAGACACCCATGATCGTGCCGAGACCGATCTGGCGGCAGCCCGCGAAGCCGAAACCAAGAAGGCTGCCGAAGCCAAGAAGAAGTCGGAAGAGGCCGCGGCAGCCAAGGCGAAGGCAGTCGCCGACGCCAAGAAAGCGGAAGCGGCAGCAGCAGCGAAGGCAGAAGCCGCCGCCGAGGCCAAGGCAGCCCAAAAGGCGGCGGATGCGCAGGCAGCCAAGGTCCGTGAGCAGGAGGCCAAGTCGGCCCTTGCCGCGGAAGAGGCCCGCGAGGAACAGGAGTCGGCAGAGGCCAAGATGCAGACATTCACCGGCAGCACCTCTTACGAGAATTGCACTGCGGTAAGGGATGCCGGAGCTGCCCCGATCTACAGGGGCGATCCGGGCTACAGCAGCAAACTTGACCGGGACGGCGACGGTGTCGCCTGTGAGAAATAGCGATAGATCGGCACCGGCAGGTTCCGGGGCGAGGAAGAGCCAGGTGCCCCGCAACAGGATTGGACCTGCCGGCCCACTATCGGCCATGGTGCTGGCGCTGGGCCTGGTCCTGACATCTTGTGCGGGGACCGGGGCGGAGACGCCAGCCGTTGCCGCTCCCGTCATCTGGTCCGAGGCGCCCACCGCCGAACCCCTGGTGATTTGGTCCGAGGCGCCCTCGCCCGAGCCAACGCCGACCGTTGCCGAACCAGTGCCCGAACCCGCGGCGGAAGAAACACGTACGCCCGCCGAACCGTCGAAGAGCCCTTCGCCCGCATCGGCGGCCCCGGCCGCACCTTCGGGCAAGGGAAACGCCGCGACCGCCAAGCCTGGCACGACCCTGCACCAGCTTGCCGGCATCCCGATCAAGGGAAGGGCACCGAAGACTGGCTACGAGCGAAGCCTGTTCGGCAGCGGCTGGAAGGATCCGGACCGCAACGGTTGCGATGCCCGCAACGACATGCTGCGCCGGGATCTGGACGGGATCGCCGTGAGGCCCGGAACCAATGGATGCGTCGTCACCAGCGGAGTCCTCTCCGACCCGTTCACCGGAAAGCGGATTGATTTCGTGCGCGGCCAGGGGACCAGCACCCAGGTCCAGATCGACCACGTGGTTGCCCTGTCCGATGCCTGGCAAAAGGGTGCGCAAAAGATGACCGAGGAGCAGCGGGTGGACTTTGGCAACGATCCGCTGAACCTCTTGGCGGTCGACGGTCCGTCAAATGCCGCCAAGGGCGATTCGGATGCGGCCAGCTGGCTTCCGCCGGACAAGTCGTTCCGTTGCTCCTACGTTGCACGCCAGACCGCGGTCAAGGCCAAGCACGGATTGTGGATGACAAAGGCCGAACATGAGGGCATCAAGCGGATCATCACCATGCAGTGCCCGAACCAAACGATCCCCGGTGGGTAGGAAATCTCTGGTCAATCCGTGCATCTCCGTGTCGGATTTCGCGGCGAACCAGTGTGGGGGAACCGTCTACGCCGACAGGTTCGAATCCTCTGCCGGGCGACTGTTGCCAAGAGCTTGAGCCGGTGCCACGGTTGAGGTATTCGAACCCTTTTCCGGGAGGCACGCCATGGGCAACAACCATCATGAGGACGAACGCTACAAGAAGTTCTACGACCGCCCGCCGCACGGCGAGGTGCCCAAGGACCCGCGGGTCAAGGAGGCCAGGGAGGGCGGAACCGATCCCGTCGCGGACGGGGCGGCGGCGAGTACGGAGCCTGATCCTTCCAATCGCTGAGAAGCAAGCGGATATGTGCGTCAGGTAAAGACAAGGGTCCCGGTTTACCCCGGTGGGGTAACCGGGGCCCGTTGGGGTGGTTGGGGGGTATACACGGGGTCGCTCCCCG
>NZ_JBKKAP010000010.1:0-13513 GCF_046714615.1 Paeniglutamicibacter sp. | reverse complement strand
AGTCGTTCAGGCCGTAGTCCTTCAGCAGGTCGAGCACGAACTTCAGGGTCTTGGTGAGTTCGTCCTTCATCTGCTCGCGGGTGCAGTAGATGTGGGCGTCGTCCTGTGTCATGCCACGGACCCGGGTCAGGCCGTGTACCACGCCGGACTTTTCGTACCGGTAGACCGAACCGAACTCGAAGAGACGCAGGGGCAGTTCGCGGTAGGACCGTCCACGCGAGCGGAAGATCAGATTGTGCATGGGGCAGTTCATCGGCTTCAGGTAGTAGTCCTGGCCGGGCTTGCGCACGGTGCCGTCCTCGTTGAGTTCCGCGTCCACATGCATGGCCGGGAACATGCCTTCCTTGTACCAGTCCAGGTGGCCCGAGACTTCGTACAGGTGGCCCTTGGTGATGTGGGGCGTGTAGACGAACTCATAGCCGGCGTCGACGTGGCGCTGGCGGGAGTAGTCCTCCATCTCCTTGCGGATAATGCCGCCCTTGGGGTGGAACACCGGCAGGCCGGAGCCCAGCTCGTCCGGGAAGGAGAACAGGTCAAGTTCGACGCCGAGCTTGCGGTGGTCGCGCCGCTCAGCCTCGGCGATGCGCTCCTGGTAGGCCTTGAGCGCGTCCTTTGTGGGCCAGGCGGTGCCGTAGATTCGCTGCAGCTGCTGGTTGTTCTGGTTGCCCAGCCAGTAGGCCGCCGAGGTGCGGGTCAGCGCGAAGGCGTTGGAGATCAGCTTGGTGTTGGGCAGGTGCGGGCCGCGGCACAGATCGCACCAAATCACGTCACCGGACTTGCGGTCGACGTTGTCGTAGATGGTGATTTCGCCGGCGCCGACCTCGACGTTGACGCCCTCGCCCGCGGCATCGGCCTCGTTGGCCTTCTTCAGCAGTTCCAGCTTGTATGGCTCGTTGGCCATGGCCACGCGGGCCTCGTCCTCGGTGACGACGCGGCGGGCGAACTTCTGGTTCTGGTTCACGATCTTGAGCATCATCTTCTCAAGGGTCTTCAGATCCTCGGGCGTGAAGGGCTCGGCAACATCGAAGTCGAAGTAGAAACCGTCGGTGATGTACGGGCCGATGCCCAGCTTGGCATCGGGGCGCAGCTGCTGCACGGCCTGGGCCATCACGTGTGCGGTGGAGTGGCGCAGGACCTCAAGGCCGGCAGGGGAATCAATGGTGACACGCTCAACGGCGGTTCCGGCCTCGAGCGGGCGGGCCAGGTCGCGCAACACGCCGTCGACGTGCATCACCACGACCTCGCGGTCATCAAAGTACAGCTCGGCCCCGGTAGTGCCGGCATTCACCTCGCGTTGGACTCCATCGACGGTCAGTGTGATTTGCTCAAGCACTACGGTTCCTCGTTTCGTTGTTTGGCTTCATAGCTTGTGGCGTACGGAGACCACAGCCAGCCACCACCCAGCTTAACCGACTCCCGTGCGTGGCAACCAATCCACAACGTGGCCTGTCATGTCTTGTGCGCCATAGTGCCCCTCGGCATCCTGCCGCCGTTGTCGGCTGCCCGGGGGCCTGCGCCGGAAATCCGGGGTAGGGCTGCCCAATCTGACCACCGGGGTCTCCATGGTCCGCCACCGCCAGGCCAGGCCCTCAACCTTGGATAGCCGACGAGTTGCCCAAGGTTGGGCCGCTAACCTTGGCCCTGCCCGTCGCAATCAAGGGTTTTAAACTCCATTGGAAACGCCCGGGAAGTCAGAACACGCGGAGCATTTTTCCGAGAACCCCGACGGCTGTTCAGGTACCGCTCAACGGGCCCCTATTACTTGTCGGCAACCCGGGCTAGCATCTAGCCATGGAATCCCGTGTGAATCTCAGCAAGTCCGATCCGGCGGCCTATGCAGCACTCTTGGCCATGAACAATGCCGCCAGTGCGGCGGCCGACGCGGCGGGAATCGATCCCAAGCTGCGCGAACTGCTCAAGATACGGGCCTCCCAGCTCAATGGCTGTTCGTACTGCCTGCGCATGCACACCCGCGATGCGCTGAAGCTCGGAGAAACCACCGATCGATTGTCCGTTGTCTCCGCCTGGTCCGACTCGGAATACTTCACCGCGGTGGAACGTGCGGCCCTGGCCCTGTGCGAATCCATCACCCTGGTGTCGGTGGACCACGTGCCGCGGGGCGTCTACACCATGGCCTCGGCGGTGCTGAGCGATGAACAGATTTCCGCGGTCGCCTGGCTCAGCGCGGCCATCAACATGTTCAACCGGATAGCAATCACGTCCCGCTACCCGGTGAAGCCCTGACATTCCAGACTTGGTGTTCCATGCGCAGAGCACCCCGGCGCTTCATCAATACGATAAAACGCCGGCACTTCCCTATCCCTGCAGCTCGTTCCTGCGAAAGCGCAGTTCCCGTTCCGTCCCGCGCAGCGGGGAACCCTCGAATGGCAGCGCCGCCAGGTCAATGGAGGCGGCGGCCTTGAGGGCGAGTTGGTTTGCGGAGGCGGCCGCCCGGGGCGGAAGTCCCAGCGCCTCGGCGAACCCTGCCCAATGCCTGGCCTTGAGGTTCTTGGTCTTTCCGGCGATCGGAAGTGCCATCGTGTCGTCACCGTAGAGCAGCGTGCATGGGACGTCGTACATCGGTGACATCTCGAAGCCGCCACCCTCGCGTCCCAAGACCGAGAGGTTCTTTGCATGGAGGTCACCGTTGCCGGTCAGCCAGGCGAAGACGAATTGGAGGTAGAGGTTTCTGCTGGCCAGCACCGGGGCCACGCACAACCGCGCCAGGGCCAGTCCCACTTGCTCGGAGGCGACCCCGTATTTGGCGGCCGGCGGCAGGCCCATGACCTGCGTCCCGTCTTCCAGGGGCAGGCGATGCCATTGGCCGCCTGCACCTGGCCGTCGGTCAAAACGGTCGATGAGCAAGCCGGGCAGCTCGTTCCGGTCGTGGATGATCCGACTACTGGCCACGGGGATCTTCAGGCGTTTGGCTCCGGCCAGGTGCGCTGCCTCGTTCGCCACCAAATGCGGGTTCTCGGCCGGATCCAATTTGAGCAGGTACCGCTGACCGCGCGTGGCCAGCGGGGTGGTGAGCATCGAGGCGCTGGCCTTGTCCTGCACCCCGGGAAGGCCGTGGCGGTCCACCGAGTTCGCCAGGGCGGCGAAATCGAGTTCGGCGGGGGCTGAGGTGTCTGCCAGCACCTCGGGCTCGGTGGGGGGCTCTCCGGCGGGCACCACCTGTACGTCACCCGGGACATCCGCCCCCACGGCCAACAGCAAGGTCAGTTCGTCGTCGAAGCTGGTCTTGGTGGCGTTCTTGAGCACCGTCAAACGGTGCCCCTCCGGGAGCAACCCCGCAAAGAACGCAGGCAGGGCCCCATGTGGCGTTTCGACTGCGTCAGGCGTCAGCGGCAAGGAAAATGCGACTGGCACGCGCTTGGCGGCAAGGTACTCATCGAGATAGCTGAAGCGGATGCCGCCGGACTCCGTCCGGGCAAGTTCCCCGGAGCGGACGCCGTTTTTGTACACGTCGGCCCGCCCGATGCGCTTGAGGCCCTGCAGGTTGGCGGTCACCGTCCGGCGCCCAGCTTGAGCCCAAGGACGTTGAGCACAGAGACCACGGCCCGCAGCGATGGGTTGCCGGTGGCCGTTTCCAGTGCGCGGATGGTTCGCTCCGAGACTCCGGCGAGGTCCGCCAATTCCCCTTGGGTCAGCCCGGATTCCTTACGGGCCCGGCGGATCTCCATGGCGAGGGACGAGACGGTATCCATGTCACTCCTTGGAACGGCAATATGCTGCCGCTATCGTGGCTTACCCTCCCAATGATCCACGAATGACCCGCTTTCGGCAAGATCCTGCCGAAATAGGGAATTCGCGCTTCGGAAAAAGCCACCGAGGCTCACTTCGGCAACTTATTGCCGAAATTTCTGGTCAGCCGTTGGACCGCGTCGGCAGGTATTGCACCGCCCACTTGTTGCCGTCGGGATCGGCAAAGTACACGAAGTGGCCCCATTCCAGGATTTCCACGTCACTGACGTCCACCCCGCTGGCCTTCAGTTGGTCGTGCGCGGCATGGATGTCACTGACCACCATCTGCAGGCTTGGTGCGGTCCCGGGTGCCGCATCGTTCAGCCCCTCGCCGATCGTGATCGAGCAGGCCGAACCCGGAGGGGTCAGTTGGACGAAGCGAATCGAATCGGTGGGCCGCTCGTCGTAATCGGCGTTGAAGCCGACTTTGTTGACATAGAAATCCTTGGCACGGTCCACATCGGACACGGGGACAAATACAAGCTCCAGTTTCCAATCCATGCTGCACACGCTAACGCCACAAGAAAACCCGTGTAAAGGTTCCGGGACGGCACCCCTCAAGTCCACACCTATCTTCCAGATGCCCTCATTGGCCTCCGCATGGCGATCACGGTCGGCACGCCGGGCCAAACAGACCTGGGGCGCATGGGAATCGATGTGATGTGAATAGATGTGTAGAGTGTGAATAAATAGAATTCACACCATTTCATCGACAGGAGATCCGATGCCCGGCATGCAGAACCCGTTCCGGCCGACCTTCGGACGGACTCCCCCGGAACTGATCGACCGCAACGACACCTTGGAGGAGTTCGAATACGGTCTCCGCATCCGCTCCGGTGTCCTTGGCTTGCTGACAATCATCACCGGAGCCCGCGGCGTCGGGAAGACCGTCATGCTCAACGAGGCACAGGGGCTGGCGCAGGAGCAGGGCTGGGCCATCATCTCCGAGACTTCCACCGCCGGCTTCCTGGCAAGGATTGCAGACTCCGCAGTCCTCATCGATGAGGAGCTGGGCGACGGCCCACCGCCCCGGAAAATACTTGCCTTCACGGCTGCCGGCTTTGGGGTCACCACACAGCTTCCCCGGGAGCGCCAAGTCGAATTCCGCAATCTCGGGGCAAAGCTCTTGCGTCGCTTGGACGAAAATGGCACCGGGCTGCTGATCACGCTCGATGAAATCCAGGACGCCGACCGCAGTGAATTGCTGCAGCTGGCCGCGGTCATCCAGCACTGGGTGCGGGACGGGCTGCCCATTAGCTTCGTTTGCGCCGGCCTGCCGGCGGCGATCTCCGACATCCTCAACGAAGGCGTGGCGACCTTCCTGCGCAGGGCCGACAAGATCGACCTGCACTCCGTCGAGGTTCGGGATGTCAGGGATTCCTACGCGCGGCAAT
Organism: Paeniglutamicibacter sp.; assembly: GCF_046714615.1. Lineage (NCBI taxonomy): Bacteria > Bacillati > Actinomycetota > Actinomycetes > Micrococcales > Micrococcaceae > Paeniglutamicibacter > Paeniglutamicibacter sp. The sequence goes on along the minus strand of NZ_JBKKAP010000010.1, from coordinate 8,372 downwards.
TCTCGGCTGCAGGGATCCTGCTTCCGGAGGGGTTCCTGGAAGAGGCAGCCGAGGCAACCTTCGGCTACCCGTTCCTCATCCAGCTGATCGGCTACTTCCTGTGGAAGGAAGCCGAAAGGGGCGAGGGTGTGGTTGACCGGGACTCTGCGGACAGGGCCGTTGCGGCAGCCCTTAAGCGAAACATCCGCATGGTTGTCGGCCCGGCCATTTCCAAGGCCTCCGACAGGGACATGGATTACCTCCGGGCGATGTCCCACGACAGCGGCCCGTCCAGTACCGCCGCGGTGGCCCAGCGCATGAAGGCCTCCCTGCAATTGGCCGCCAACTATCGTGCCCGGCTCATTGAGGCCGGGCTGATTGAGCCGGCCGGACGCGGCGAAGTCAGATACTCGATCCCTGGATTGCGGGAGCACCTGCGCAACGGAGACCGCCTCGGCTAACCAGTAGGACCCGGGCGCCATCAGGCGCCCAGGTAGCCGCGGGTGTCCAGGTCCTCGGCGGCCATGCGCCGGGCCAATGACATGCCTGCCTGCGCCACGGCGGGCCTGGCGGCCGCGGACCCGCCGAAGGCCTCGTTGCGCGCCCGGGAGGGGTCGGCCAAATAGCCCGGTGTGGGAAGCGTGGACTTGGCCGAAAGGTCCCAGGCATTCAGCGCCTGCAGGCTGATGCCGCGGGGACCGGTGCGGCGGGTGAGCCCGTGGATCAGCAACAGCCTGGTGGAGAAGAGCAGCGGGCCGCAACGCTGCTGGGCCTCGTGGAAGAACGTGGCATCGACGCAGCCGGTGCCGTCGTCCACCGAAATGAACACGACCCGGCGCCCGCCGCGCATCGGCGGGGTCTGCGTGGCCACCCGCACCCCCGCCACCAAAACCTCGGTGCCGTTGCGCATGCCCAGCAGGTCCTCGGAGCGCGAGACGCCCAGGGAATCCAGCAGCGGCGCGTGGGATTCCATCAGGTGCGCGCTGACGTCGATGGACATCAAATCGAGCTCGGTGCGCACCACCTGATCCAACGGCGTTTGCGCCGCCCCGATGGCCATGTTGGAAAGATCCACATCCCCCAGCGGCAGGGCCAACTGCCCGGGAATCGGCCGATAGCGCTGGGCCAGGGCCTTGGTGGAGCGCGCCCGCAGGTGCTCGACCAAATCGGCGCGGTTCCCGCGCCCGATGCCTGCCTGCAGCGAATCGAAGGCACCCAGAGCGGCAAAGTGGTTCAGCGAGGTGCGGGTGAGCCCGGAGCGGGCCCGCACATCGGCGATCGAGTCATACGGCTGCCCGGCCGCGACCCGGGTGACCTCGCGTTCGGAGACCCCGCGGATCCCGCGCAGCGACAGCCTGATCCCGTAGCGGCCAGGGGGCGCGGCCCCCACGGCCCGCGGCACCACCGGCAGCAGCGCTGGAGGCAGCAGCCCGTCGAGCCCTTCCACCTTGTAGCCCGGCGCGGAGCGGTTGATGTCCAGCGGCAGGATGGCGATGCCCATGCGCCGGGCCTCGGCCACCAGCAGGCGCTTGGGGTACATCCCCGGGTCGTGTTCCCAGATGCCGGCCAGGAAGGCCTCGGGGTGGTGTGCCTTGAGCCAGGCCGAGTGGTAGGTGGGCACGGCGAAGGCAGCCCCGTGGGCCTTGCAGAAACCGAAGGAGCCGAAGGCCGCCAGGGTGTGCCACACCTCGTCGATGACCTCCAGGGAATAGCCGCGCCACAGGGCCCGCGAGCGGAAGAGGCTCTCCACCGCCGGCTCGGCCTTCGGATTGCCCAGCAGCCGGCGGTACACATCGGCCTTGGCCAGCCCGCAGCCTGTCATCACGTGGAAGATCCGCAGCACCTGCTCGTGGAAGACTGTGACCCCGTGGGTCTCGGCGAGCGCCGGTGCCAGATCCGGGTGGGGGTATTTTTCGGGTGCGAAGCCGTGGCGGTTTTCCAGGTAGGGCTTGACCATGTTGGATTTCATGGGTCCGGGGCGGAAGAGGGAGATGTCGATGATGAGGTCGTTGAATTCGCGGGGGGCGAGCTTGCCGATGAGTTCGCGCTGTCCCGGGGATTCGATCTGGAAGCAGCCCAGGGTGTGGGTGGAGCGGATGAGTTCGAAGGTGGGCCCGTCGTCCAGCGGGACCAGGGCGAGGTCGATGGCGCCGTTGGGCAGGATGTAGGCGGGGATCTCTCCCGGTATCCCTCCCCCGTGTCCCCCGGCCTTGGCGACGGCGCCTGCGGTGGGGTGGATGCGTTGGATTTCCTCCAGGGCGTAGGTGATGGCCGATTGCATGCGCACCCCCAGCACGTCGAGCTTGAGCATGCCCATGGGGTCCATGTCGTGTTTGTCGAATTGGCTCATGGGCAGTGTCAGCCCGCTGGGTTCCACGGGGGTGCGGTCCAGCAGGTGCGCGTCGGAGAGGATGACCCCGCAGGGGTGCATGGAGATGTGACGGGGCAGCCTGTCGAGGCGTTCGGTGAGGTCCACGAGCAGGTCGAGCTGTTTTTCGGTGCCGAGTCGGTCGGCGAAGGGGGCGAGTTCTGGTTTTTCCTCCAGGGCGTCGCGGAAGGATGAGGCGGAGAAGCGCCAGAGTTGTTTGGCGATCGTATCGATGTCTTCCTCCTCCATGCCCAGGGCCTGGCCGGCGTCGCGCACGGCTCCCCTGGCGCGGTAGCCGTTTTGCATGCTCATGAGGCTGACGCGTTCGGAGCCGAAGCGGTCGAAGATCTTTTGGTAGATGTTATGGCGTTGGGCGGATTCGACGTCGATGTCGATGTCGGGCAGGGTGGCGCGGTCGCGGGAGAGGAAGCGTTCGAAGAGCAGGTCGTGGGCCAGGGGGTTTACCTGGCTGATGCCGATGAGGTAGTTGACCAGGGAGGAGGCTCCTGACCCCCGGGCGGCGGAGCGCACTCCCATCCCCGTGATCATGGAGCTGACTTCGGCGACGGTGAGGAAGTAGGGGGCGAAGCCGAGGTCGGAGATGGTGGAGAGTTCCGCCTGAAGACGCTCGCGCATCAGGGGGTTGGTGGCCTCATCGGGGAGCAGCCGGGTGATGCCCGCCTCGGCGCGGGCGGCGAGTTCGGTGTCGGGTTCGGCGGTGATGCCGATGATGTGTGCCTCGGGGACCACGGGGATTCCCCACCCCGTGTCGGTGACAGGGTCGATCCGTGCCCAGTCGGCGAGCGCGGCGGTGTGGCGCAGCAGGGTGGCTGCCAGTGCGGAATCGGAGGCGTTGCGGGCGATTTCGGCGGCGAGGTGGTGCATGTGCCCGGCGGGCTTGAGCCAGCCCTGCCCGTTGGGTTGGATGTCGTGGAGGGTTTCCAGGGAGCTCAGTGCCCGTGCCGAGTCCAGGACGTCTGCGGTGGCCGCCCCGTCGGGGTCCGCGTACCGCACGGCGTTGGTGAGGACGGGGGCGATGTCCATGGAGGCGGCGCAGCGCAGCATGCGGATGGCGTGGGCGGTGCTGAGCCTGTCCCCGGGATTGTTCAGGTGGGTGGCGATCTCCACCCGCAGCGCCTCGGGCCCCAGCAGGGTGCGCCAGGTGCGCAGCGCGGCGCGTGCCTGGGGGTAGTGGCGGTGCCCTGTGGCCAGGCCGATGTCGGAGCCCGGCCCCAGCAGGATGGTGAGCAGCGCTTCCCCCTGCGGACCCAGTGCATGGGTGGCCAGGTCCTCCCGGGTGATGCCGACATGCCCCTTGGGCACCCCTGAAGCGGTGGCCCTCTGGTGTGCAGCGGTAACCAGGTGGCAGAGGGCCGCATATCCGGCGCCGTTGGCGTGCCCCTTGGCCAGGGCGACGATGCGTCCCGCCGTGCGCATGGGCCGGGGTTTGCCGTGGGTGGCAAGTGGCGGTGCGGGTTCCAGGATGGCCAGGTCCACCCCGAGGATGGGGTCGATTCCGTTCTCGATGCAGGCCTTGAGGTGCTTGACGCTTCCGTAGAGTCCGTCGCGGTCGGTAATGGCAAGGGCGTCGGCCCCGTCGGCGAGCGCCGCGGCGACCAGGTTCTCGGGCCAGGAGACCCCGTAGTGTGCGCTGAAGGCCGAGGCGACGTGCAGGTGGGTGAAGCCCATGGCCGCATCCCCCCTGTCTTCCGCTTCCCGCTCCCCCCTGATTCATGCGTCCCGGCGGGTGCCGGGGCGTGGTTTCGGGCCCAGGTGCCCGGTTGGCGCCGTGTCCGGTGGAGGGATAACACCATCATATTAGAACATATGTTCGATTCAAGCCCTTTGGGCTGCCCCCTCTCCCACTCGGTACTGACAGGCAACCGGATCCCGTCGCTGACCAGCGGCGGGATCCGGTCCGGTGAGAATGCCCACCTTCCCGGGCGGCTAGATCCCCTCGATGGCCCCGAGCCTGTCGAGGGCCACCAGGTAGGCCTCGGAATAGCTGGGGAATTGCGGCACCCCATCGCGCAGGACCTCCAGCGGGATCGCACCCCGGATGGCCATGGACGCCTGGTGGATCCATTCGCTGGCCTGCGGGGCGATGGCCCAGGCCCCGACCATGACCCGCCGGTGCCGATCCACCAGGATGCCCAGGTCCCCGCGCGGGTCCTGTTCGTAGGTCCAGGGCCGGGAGATGGCCTCGGGCAGGTTGACCTGGATGGACACCGCGTCGATCCCGCGCCCCTCGGCCTGTTCACGGGTGAGGCCCACGGCGGCGATTTCCGGGCTGGCGAACACCACGCGCGGAATCCCGTCATAGCTCGCGCTCCTGTCCCTGCCCAGGATGCAGTCGGCGACGATGCGTCCCTGGTACTTGGCCACGTGGGTGAAGGGCATGATCCCGGTGACGTCCCCGATGGCCCAGAGCCCCTCAGCCGCCCAGCAGTGCTCGTCCACCCGCACGTTGCCGCGTCCATCGAGTGTCGCCCCGGCCCGCGCCACATCCAGGCCCTCGGTGCGCGGGGTTCGTCCGGTGGCGAAGATGACTGCGTCGACCGCGACTTCCCCGCCTTCGCGCAGCTTCAGGATGCTGGCTCCGTCCTCCCCGCGCCGCCCGCCGGCCACGGCGCTGCCGGCAAGCACCGTGACCCCGCGGTCGCGCAGGTAGTTTTCGGCGAGCGCCGAGACCTCGGGCTCCTCGCGACCCAGCAGCCGGGCGCTTCGATTCAGCACCGTGACCTCGACCCCGAACCCGGATAGGAAGAAGGCAGCCTCCAGCGCCACGGCGCTTCCGCCCACGATGGCCACCGATTTGGGCAGCGTGTCGAGCGTATAGACCTCGCGGCTGGTCCAGGCGGTGATGTCTTCAACCCCCGGGAAGTCGGGGACCACGGGAGTGGTTCCGGTGGCGATGATGATGTGGTGCGCCAGGTACTCATTCCCATTGGCCACCACGTGCCCGGGGCCGGCGATGGCAGCTTTCCCGCGCACCACCGTTGCCCCGCGCTTGGCGTATCCGTCGGCCTGGGCGCTGTCATCGAGGTGCCGGGCCATGTAGTCGCGGTATTCCCGGGCCTTCTCCCAGTCCAGGATGCTCGGCGAGGCTCCCGCGGTGCCGGCGGCCTCGATATTCACCTCGGGGCCGCGCAGGATTGTCTTGGAGGGAATGCAGGCCCAGTAGGCACATTCCCCTCCAATGAGTTCGGACTCGAAGACAACGACCTTCTTGCCGGCGATCAGCAGCCGATCGGCTGCGACCTCGCCACCGGGGCCCATGCCGATGATTGCCGCGTCGAATACTTCTTCCATCAGGGGACTCCCGTGTTCGCGTTCCTTGCGGCCATCATCCAGGCACCTGCCCCCAGCCTTGCACCTCGCCTCGCCAACGACCAGAGTCCACGGCAGCACACCCTGTGGCCGGCGCAGGGGTTTTGCGCCCCGCGCCCTCGCGCTAGGCGCTCTCCCGATAGGCCTCGGGCATGCGGATGATGCGCCAACGGCCGGTCTCGACCTGGCGGGAAACCTCGAAGGTGCGCAGCGGACCCACCCCGGCGAGCTTGACCTGCAATTGCCAGACCTCGTAGTCCACGAGCCCCGGGCCGCGCCCGCGTTCGGCGCGCAGCTCCTCGGTCCACCACTTGCGCCGCTCAAACCAGCGCACCGGCTCGGCCGCCAGCTTGTATTCCCGACCCTGCCAACGCAGGCGAATCGGCACCCCCGCCGGCGTGCAGTCAACTTCGATCGACTGGGTAAAGATTCCCATTCGCTCGCCACCTTCCCGTCGCACGAACATGCCCGTCGCCATCCCGCCCCCGAGGAGGCGCGCTGCGGCTGCGGGCAATACCCGTGCACTCAACCATTTTATTAGAAACTTTGTTCTATACCAAGCGAGATTAGAACGCATGTACGACGGTTTGTTGTTTCGGTGCCCTGTTGCCGGGCTCTCACGTGGGCCTATGCTGGGCTTCATGACCCCAAACATGCCCCCTGCCATCACCGCACTCACCCTTGGCGTCCGCGACGTCCAGCGCTCACGCGACTTCTACGTCACGGGGCTGGGCTTCCGCGAAATCAACTACACCCCCGGGGAGATCCTGTTCGTCCAGGCCGGATACGGGCTGATGCTCGCACTGTGGAATGTCGAATCAATGCCCGGCGAATACGGGCAGGTCGGGCATGGCCCGCTGGCCCCGCCGCTATCCCTGGGACACAACACCGCAAGCGTCGAGGAAGTCAACGAGCTCTACGCGAGGGCCCTTGCCGCCGGTGCGACCTCGATCGGCGCGCCAACCCTCCGGGAGTGGGGAGGCACCAGCGCCTGCGTGGCCGACCCCGACGGCTTCCGCTGGGACTTTGTGCACAACCCGTCCTTCACCATCGACGACGACGGAACCGTCACCGGTGTCTAGCCGGCGCCGGCGCACCTTTGCCACCGAGAAACCCGGCCGCCGGTGGGACTCTCCGGCCTGCCGATCCGCCGCATCACCTAACATTCGCTTGCCCTCGCCGACCCGTGGCCCCACACCCTCCCGCCGGTGCGCCAGCTCCTCGACAAGGGCATGGGCTTTACACCTACCTGGAAGGCAATTAAAAAGGTGTGCAGGGCATCTGGCCCTGCACACCCGGAAAGCAACCGGCGGTTACTGTTCCGATTCGCCCTCTGTCCGGTCCGGGTCGAGGTCCGCCGGCAATGCCCCGCCTTCGCCTTTCCACTTGGAAAGCTGTTTCTCGCTCACCATCCGTTCGTCGGTGTTGGGTGTCAGGTTGTTCTCAAACTCTTCATTTTCCGCTGGGTTCGGGGTTTCTGCACTCATGTGGCCCACGCTATCGCCTTTCGTCGGTTTTTGGCAGCACCCGGTTTCCTACATGGCATGTTCCCGTGGACGAACGGGGCGGGGGCGTCAGTCCATCTTCGCCAGTCGCGACTTGAAGACCATGTAGATCCCGTAGCATCCCAGCCCGATGCCGATGAAGACCAGCGCATAGATTCCGAAGGGCTGTGCCCGCACCGACCTGAGCGCGCCGTCCAGCCCCGTGGACTCCTCCGGGTTCGCCTGCAGCGTTGCCACAATGAACAAAAGCCCGAGCAGGAATAGGGCAACGCCCTTCGCCACATAGCCGAAAACACCCAGGACCACCGTGGCACCGCGCAAAAGTTTCGAGGCGGGCAGATCCAGCTGCTTGGCGAAGGACTTCCGGACGCCCCTGACGGCGAACACGATTCCGGTGACGGCGAAGCCGGCACCAACGGCCAGCAAGAGCAGCGGGCCACCGGGCATCTGCATGACCTGGGTTGAGGCATCGCTGGTGGATTCACCGCTGTCCCTGCGGTTGCCCAGGGCAAAGGAAGCAAAGCTCACGGCCAGCGCAAGGAACACTATTCCCCGCCCGCCGGCTGCGAGCTTCTTACGCAGCCGCTTCCGGGCCGCTACATGACGGTAGCCAAAAATCACGCTGCTGGCTTCCCACAGTCCCAGCGCCAGGCACGCTACAGCACCGATCCAAATCAAGGCGTACCCTGCAGGTTGTGCGGCAAGCTGCGCAATCGCCCCGCCCTGGTCGGCGTCCCCGGATTCCCCGAAGGCCAGCTGGATGGCGATGATCCCGATCAGCACATGCAAGATTCCGCTGACAGCAAAACCAGCTCTCGCGACCGCCGCAAAGGCACGGGAATTCGAGGCTTGTTCCGCCGCATTGACCGCGTCCCCAATGTCCTTGTTGATGGTGTTCCCCCTTCATGCGAAGCCACCCAAGGAGCTCCACGTTGGTAACGATATCCTGCCACTGATCCAGGAAATCTCATACGCATGCGCCCTTGGCATTCCGACATCGATCGGCGACGCGGAAGCAAGGGCAAGGCAAAGCAAGCCAGGCGGGCACGAACCAACCTGTGTTTTTGCCGTGTGCGGGCATATAGTTGCAATTCCCCCCCACCAAAGGCGCAACCCATGAATACCGAGGTTACGGAAAATAGCGGAGTACACCACCAGTCTCTTATACACATATCCGAGCCCACCAGACA
>NZ_JBKKAP010000009.1:0-56499 GCF_046714615.1 Paeniglutamicibacter sp. | reverse complement strand
TCGGAGTTGTGAAAAAGACACCGCCGACACCACGGGGGGGGCCGCCGCCGCGGCGGCGGTCCACGACCTCGGCGGGCTCACGCACGTGGGCGACGTGGTGCTGGCAGGCATCGGCATTCCGACGGCCGAGCGCTGTGCCATGGACCTGGCACGCTTCGACGACCCGGAGCTGGTGGTGCCCGGCGCCGCGCTGCCCTCCCTGGTGCGCCTGCCCGAGCTGCCGGGCATGCCCTCCCCCGACGCGGAGTCGATCCGCGCGGCGTGGGCGAAGGCCAAGGGCTTCTCCGCCCCGATCGGCACCTCCGAATCCGGGCCAATGTCCCTGGACCTGGTCAAGGACGGGCCGCACGGGCTGGTCGGCGGCACCACCGGTTCGGGCAAGAGCGAATTCCTGCGCTCGCTGGTCGCCGGGCTCGCGGCGCGCAACGACGCGACCCGGCTGAACTTCATCCTCATCGACTTCAAGGGCGGCGCCGCGTTCGCCGCGTGCGAGGCCCTGCCGCACACCATCGGCACCATCTCCAACCTCGACGAGCAGCTGGCGGACAGGGCGCTGCGCTCCCTCGAGGCGGAGATGGCCCGCCGCCAGCGGATCTTCGCCGCCGCAGGCGAGGACGTCGACAACCTCGACGCCTACCTGGCCACCAACCCCGCCCAGCCCATGCCGCGGCTGCTGCTGGTGGTCGACGAGTTCGCAATGCTCGCCAAGGACTTCCCCGAGGTGCTCTCCTCGCTGGTCTCCGTCGCCGCGGTCGGGCGCACCCTGGGCGTGCACATGATCCTGGCGACGCAGCGCCCCGCCGGTGTGGTCAACGACGACATCCTGGCCAACACCAACCTGCGCGTGGCCCTGCGCGTGCAAAGCCGCGACGATTCCTCCAACGTCATCGGCGTGCCCCTGGCCGCCGGCATCACCCGCGCGCAAACCGGGCGGGCCTACATCAAGCTGGGCCAGGACGAGATCACCCCGGTGCAGACCGCGCTTGTCACCGGGCGCGCGTCGCGGCAGGATTCCGCCGAACTGGTGCTCGATGAGATCGGGCACTTCGGGATCCCGGTGCCGCCGCGGGCACCTGCCCCGGGCGCCGAGTCGGACGCCAGCGACCTCGACGAACTCATCGACGCCATCACCCAGGCCCACGAGGCGGCGGGCTTCGGGGTTCCGCGGCCCGTCTGGCCCGTTGCACTGGGCGAGCGCGTCCCGCTGGCCGGCTTCACCGCCGAAGGCCCCGGCACCGGCAACGCGCCGGACCATCGGGCATCCGCGCTTCCTCTCGTGGGTTCGGTGCGCGGGCGGTGCATCGAGGTTGCGTTGAAGGACGAGCCGGAGCGCCAGCGCCAGTCCCCTGCAGGCTGGGACCTTGCCCAGGGCAACCTGCTGCTGCTGGGCATCGCCGGATCCGGCACCAGCACCACACTGGCATCCCTCGCCCTGGCCGCTGCCGCCGCCAAGGACCCCCGGGAGCTTGACCTGCTGGTGCTTGACACCGGCTCCCGCGCCCTGGCCCCGCTGGCTTCCCTGCCGCACACGTGCGCGTACGTCGGCACCGGCCCCGGCGCCCGGGAGCAGCAGGCCCGCTTCCTGCGGCACCTGCGCACCGAACTGGCGCGCCGCCGTGCCGATCCGGGGCTGCGCCGGGAGACGCTGGTGCTCATCGACGGCCTGGCCACGCTGCGCGACGAGTTCCAGGACTACGACGGGCAGGGCCTGCTGGACGCCCTGAACCGGGCCTACGCCGACGGCCCTGCCCTGGGCCTGTACTTTGCCGTGGCCACCACCCGCGCCAAGGCGGTGCCCTCGGCCATCGACGAGGTCACCACCCAGAAGTGGCTCTACCGGCTGGCCGACCCCTACGACTACTCGGCCCTGGGCGTGCGCGGCAGCAACATCCCCGCAGCGGTCCCCGGGCGCTGCGTGGATGCAGGGTCGCTGCGGCAGATGCACATCGCCACCCCCGCCACCGACCTGGCCACCGCAGTGCAAACCGTAACGGCGCGCTGGCCCGACGCGGAGCCCAAGCCCGCAGCCATCGGCAGGCTGCCCGAGGAGCTCACCGTCGCCGAGCTCGGCGTGCCGGCGCAGCTGGACGGCGAGCCGTGGCGCTTCCCTGTCGGGTTGCGCGAGGAGGACCTGGCCCCGGGGGTGCTGGAGGTCTACGAGGGCGAGCACGTGCTCGTCTCCGGGCCCGCGCGCTCGGGCAAGTCGACGCTGCTGCTGGCCCTGGCCGAGTCGATTCGCGCCTCGGCCGCTGCCAGCGGGCAACCGGTTGCAGTCTGGGGAGCCTGCGACAGGCGTTCCCCGCTGGCGACCGCCGACCTGGACCGGGTGGCAGTGGGGCCGGAGGACCTGCCGGCGCTGCTGGCCTCGATCCGGCTCGAGCGCGGACCGGTGGTGCTGCTCATCGACGACGCGGAGCGCTTCGAGGATTCCGACCAGTCCCTGGCCAACCTGTTGTCCTCCGGGCGGCAGGTCTGCGTGATCGCCGCGGGCCGCTCGGCCGACCTGCGGGGCCTGTACGCGCACTGGACCAAGACGCTGCGCAAGTCGCGCTGCGGCGTGCTGCTGGTCCCGGACGCCGACTACGACGGCGAGTTGCTCGGCGTGACCCTGCCGCGCCGCGCGCCGGTGGCCGTGACCCCGGGCCGCGGCTACCTCTGCGTCGGCGGCACGCCGACCTTCATCCAGTCCATGGGCCCGGGCGCAGCAAGCGGCGCTTGAGTCCTGCGCCGAACCAGGCCTGCGGTTATTCGCGGGTGGTGATGCCGAACGGGTCGCTGGCCAGGTCGGTGAAGTTCCCGACCCCTGCCCGCAGGATGCAGCTCGGGGAGACCGACAGCGCGGTGACCACGAGCCCGTCGGCGGAGACAGCCAGGGAACCTGAGCAGCCGTCGGAGAACCGCACCCCCTCCTCGCCCCCTGCCACCGCGGCGAGCATCGCCGAGGCCTTGCCCTTGGACGGGGAGGTGTACAGCGGGTTCAGCACGTCAGGCCCGCCCGGCCACACCGGCACCAGGGTGACAGGAAGCGCGGTCTGGCTCACCGTGCGGGCCGGGGTCACGACCAGGACGTCCCGCAGCCGCTGCACCGGGTACGCCGAACCGCCGGCCGCGGGGTCCGACACCGCAGCGGTGGTTGCGGCTGCCGCGCCGTCAAGCCATTGCTCCAGGGCGTCCTCGCCCACCAGTTCCACCGGGATCTTCGCGCTGGCTTCCACGCTGCCCTTGGCCGGAACCGTGATCCCGGCAAGGCTCCAGCCGCACGCCTCGGAGATGCCGGTCAGGCTCGGCTGGTTGCGTGTTGCCTCGAGCTTCTCCCACGTCGCCGGCGGGCAGGAGGCGGATGCGGAGGCACCCGGCAGCACCTCGAGGAAGGGCCCGGCCAGCGGCGCCTTCTGCGCCGCATAGGTGATGGTCAGCCGCACTTCGTGAGCCTGCGCATCGTATTGGGCGCTGCGGCTGACCGACAGCCCGCTGGGCAGCGGGGCGTCCTGTTGGCTCGCGGTGGAATCGGCGGCCGGCGCCGCGGCCGGGGCGTCGGGCTTCGCCAGCGCCGTGGCCCCGACGACAATGGCAATGGCAACCACGACCCCGCCGGCGATCAGGGCGATGGCCTTGCCGTGCAGCCAGGCCGGCCGCCAGCCGGCGCGTGCCGGGGCGGGCGCCGGCTGGGGACGCGGGCGCAACTCGGGCCGGGGCATCGACCGCACCACGGTGTGCTGGCCCGCCGGACCAAGTTCGGGGAGCGCGGAGGCAGGGGAACCGGATTGGGGAACCGGTGCCGTCCCGGGTTCCGGCTGTGCCGCAGCACCGCGCAGCACCGTCGCCGGACGCTCGAGGGGCGCAAACGCCTCGGGTTCGGCGGCAACCGGCAAGGCCGACAGGTCGGAGAACCTGGCCGCCAGGCCGCGCAGCAGTGCGGCGGCCTCGGGCGCGCCGGGCCGTTGGCGCGGGTCCTTGCCCAGCAGCGATGCAACCGCCTCCCACACTGCGTCGGGCACCGGAAGCCGCGGCGGAAGAGTGGTCACGTGGCGGTAGGCGAGCGTGAAGTCGGTGCCGGTTCCGGCGAACGGGGTCCGCCCGGAGAGCAGCTCATAGAGCATGATTCCGGTGGCGTAGAGGTCCGCGGCGGGCCCAACCTCGCCGGAGCTGAGCAGTTCGGGCGGCATGTAGGCGGGGGTGCCCACCATGCCGGTGGTGTGCCTGGCCCTTTCGTGCATGACCGAGGCGATGCCGAAGTCGGAGACCCGAACGGCTCCGGCGAGTCCCGGTTTCCAGGGCTCGGCGAGCAGCACGTTGTCGGGCTTGATGTCCCGGTGCGTCGTGTTGCGGGTGTGCGCGTACGCGAGCGCGTCCAGCATCTCGGCGCAGATGGCCAGGGCGTCGGCGGCGGGCAGCGTGCGGCACTCCTCGAGCAGGTCGCGCAGCGACCCGCCCGGCACCAGGTCCATGAGGATGGCGAGCCGTTCGCCCTCGACCACGAGGTCCCTGACCGCGACGATGTTCGGGTGCCGCAACCCCAGCAGCACCGAGCGTTCCTTCACGAAGCGTTCGACGAGGGCGGGGTCGTGCGCGTGTTCCGGGCGCAGCACCTTGGCCGCGAGGTCGGGGCCGCCCGAGAGCGCGCTGACCCGCCAAACCTCGCCGACCGCACCGGAACCGAGGGGCTCGACGAAACGGTAGGACGCGCCGAGCGCGTCACCGGGCTGCACGTTTGCCATTCTTCTTTGTCTGCTCCTTGGTTAAGCAGCAATTGTTCGTGCCGGACCAAAGGTCGACACGAACAATTGCCAGCCGGGCCCACAAGGGCCCGGCGGGATTACTCGGCTTCGAGCGCTGCGGCCGCGAGCGGGTCAGAATCGTTGAGGAAGCGGCCAATGCGGTCGACTTCCTCGGCCTCGCCGATGGCTGCGGCTGCACGCTGCAGCGCGTAGAGCGAACGCAGGAAGCCGCGGTTGGGCTCGTGTGCCCAGGGCACCGGGCCCTGGCCGCGCCAGCCGGCCTTGCGCAAGGCGTCAAGTCCGCGGTGGTAGCCCACGCGGGAGTAGGCGTAGGACTCAACGAAATGGCCCTCGCCGTGTGCCTCGTTGGCCAGCAGTGCCCAGCCCAGCGAGGATGCCGGGAAGGCAGCGGCAATGTCAACCGCTTCGTCCCCGGCTTCCAGCCGCGCCTTGACCTCGGTTTCCTCCGGCAACAGGGTTGCCGGGATGCCGAGCAGGTTTGCTCCAAGATCTGCCATGTTTACTTCAGTGCCTTTCCGGCGGAACCGAGCTGGCTTGCAGCCTCGACGATGCGGGCGGCCATCGAAGCCTCGGCGGCGGCACCCCAGACGCGCGGGTCGTAGGTCTTCTTGTTGCCGACCTCGCCGTCGATCTTCAGCACACCGTCGTAGTTCGCGAGCATGTGGCCTGCAACCGGGCGGGTGAAGGCGTATTGGGTGTCGGTGTCGATGTTCATCTTGATGACGCCGTAGGACACCGCGTCGGCGATCTCCTTGTCGGAGGAACCCGAGCCGCCGTGGAAGACCAGGTCGAACGGGTTGGCCTTGCCGAGCTTGGCTCCGACCTGCTCCTGGATGTCCTTCAGGATCTCCGGGCGCAGCTTCACGTTGCCCGGCTTGTACACGCCGTGCACGTTGCCGAAGGTCAGTGCCGTGATGTAGCGGCCGTTTTCGCCGGCGCCCAGGGCCTCGATGGTGGCCATGGCGTCTTCGACGGTGGAGTACAGCTTGTCGTTGATGGCGTTCTCCACGCCGTCCTCTTCGCCGCCCACGGCGCCGATCTCGACCTCGAGGATCTGCTTGGCAGCAGCGGTGCGCGGCAGCAGCTCGGCGGCGATGCGCAGGTTCTCTTCAAGGGTCTCAGCGGAGCCGTCCCACATGTGCGAGTTGAAGTACGGGTTGCGGCCGGCGGCGACCTCGGCTTCCGAGGCGGCCAGCAGAGGCAGCACGAAATCGTCGAGCTTGTCGGCCGGGCAGTGGTCGGTGTGCAGGGCGATGTTCACGCCGTAGCTCTTGGCTACCTCGCGCGCGAAGGCGGCGAAGGCCAGCGAACCGGTGACCATGTTCTTGACTGAGGCACCCGACCAGTAGGCTGCGCCACCGGTGGACACCTGGATGATTCCGTCGGATTCGGCTTCCGCGAAGCCGCGAATGGCAGCGTTCAGGGTTTGCGACGACGTCACGTTGACTGCGGGGAAGGCGTAGCCGCCGGCCTTCGCAGAATCAATCATGGCGTTGTACTGTTCCGGGGTTGCGATGGGCATACTGACTCCTGTGTAGATAAGGAATTGTGGGGAGTAGACCTCGTTGGCTGCCTCCATCCTATCTACATGTGTGCTGGATCGCTTACGGGATGACGCAAGGCCCCGAAGGACGACATGCCAAGGGCGCCGGTTCACGGCGCCCTTGGCATGCTACCTACTGATCCTTGTCCACCGCACCGCCCGGAGCGGCGGGCGTTTGGCCCGTGGTTGCCGCCGCGAGCTTCGGAGCCGGCTCCACGACCTTGGGCTTGGCAACCACGACCTTCTTGACCGGGGCGGGTGCTGCCACCTTCTTGGCGGGCGCCGGCGGCGCCTTGGCGACCGGTGCCTTGGCAACCGGTGCCTTGGGTGCCGGAACCGCAACGTGCTTCGGCTTGGCCACCAGCCTCTTCGGAGCCACCGCCTTCGGTGCCGGAACCGCAACGTGCTTTGGCTTGGCCACCACATGCTTCGGAGCCACCGCCTTCGGTGCCGGAACCGCTATGGGCTTCGGCTTGGCAACTGCCTCTGGTGCCGGGGCAGGAGCCGCTTTTGGCTGAGCGGCCGGTGCCGGCGCAGCTTCAACGACCTTCGGTTGGGCTTCCGGCAACACCTTTGGGCCCTGCACGGTCGGCGCCTTTTGAACCCCAAGAGACTGGTTCTCGGATTCCGGCTGGGCGGGGTTGCTGTTGCCTGCATCCGTGGTCGGCACATCGGCATTGGGCTCCTCCGCCGGCTCACCGTCATTGGCCTCGGGTGCCTGGGGCGCTACGGCCACGGGCGATTCCGGCCCGTTGTCCGGGACCGTCGGCTGATCCGCAGGATCGGTCGGAGGCTCGTCAACGTCGGGTTCCGGCAACGGCACCGTCAGTGGCGGGACCTCGTTGGGCTCCGGGATCGTGGTGGGATCCGGTGCCGTGGTCGTCGGCGACTCGCTCTGGTCCGGGCTCGTCGTATTCGGCGACTCTTCCTGGTTGTCCGGCAACGGAGCCGTTGGCGCCGGGGTCTTGGTCGTCGGCGGCTTGGTCGGTGCCGGGTTCGACTTGGTCGGCGAGGGCTTTGGCACAGGCTTTGGCGAAGCACTTGGCGGCGGCGTCGGCTTGCGGCTCGGCGCCGGTTTGGTGCTGGGTTGTTCTTTGACCTCGGGCGCGGGCTTTGGCTCCGCCACGGGCCTGTGCTGCGTCTGCGGCTCGGCCTTCGGCTTGGCGCTGGGCACGTGCCTGCTTGGCGCCGCGCTTGAGACGTAAGACCTCGGCACCGAAACCCAATGGTCCGGGACATCCTCAGTGCCGGACCCATAGGCGCGAGGAGCCCCCGTGTTGCGGATCGGTTCCGCCGCGATGGTGGTGTGCCGCGAATCGATCATCGGGTTCGGTTGGCCCGCGACCGGAGGCAGGAAGTTTCGTGGATCGTTCCAGCGTCCGTCGATGATCACTTCAAAGTGCACGTGGCAACCGGTCGAGTTGCCGGTGGTGCCGCTGAGCGCAATGAGTTGGCCTTGCCGAACGGTGTCGCCCACCTTGGCGATGAGCCTTGAGTTGTGGCTGTAACCGGTGCGCACCGAGGAACCATGGTCAATGGTGACGCGCATGCCCGAGTGCCCGGCCCAGGCCGATTGGATGACCTCTCCGTCCGCGGACGCATACACCGGGGACCCGCAAGGAACTGCGTAGTCCTGCCCGACATGGATCTGCCTGCCGGGCCCTGTCGGGTTGTTCCGCCAGCCGTACGGGCTGGTGATATGCAAGGATGCGACCGGATGCATGAGTTGGATGTTTCCGGGCAGTGCCCCAAGCACGCCCACCCGTTGGCCCCCGAGGGCGCCCACGGCATGTTGTTGCGTGGCGATGCTCGGCGCGAAGCCCGCATGCGTCAGGTACGAAGGCACAAAGCCACCGTCCCCCGAACCGGTGCTGGTGACGCCCAGCGATTGCGACGAGATTGCGTCGACGCCGCTGAACAACGAGACCCTGACCGGTTGCACATAGGCAGAGGCCTGGTAACTCACTCCCCCGGCGGGTTGTGGTGCGAGTTGGTCCTGGGCAAGGCCCAGTCCCGGTGCGCCGGAAATTGCCACGGCCGCGGCCACGGCAAGGCCCAACGCAGAAATTTGTGGAATCTTGGTTTTTGCATTGCCGAGCTTGCTCGACACACGACCCCGATTAACTTGATGTTTTTTCATCGGTAACAGCCCCCTGTTTGAGTCACCATGAAGTTTTTGCGCAGCCAAAAATGAGGTCGGTTTTCTGGCTATGAACCAGCGAGTTGTCCGTGTCACCCCAAGCAACTGAACACTTAGGCATCACCTTAACGCACGGACGGCCAGGAATAAAGAGATATTTGCAAGTCATGGCAATTAACTTCGGCGGAGCGATTTTTCGTTCTCAAGTTGAGTCGGGACTACCCCTGTGGGCCTGCGACCACCGGCAGATTATGCAGCGATTCCTGGTCGGCCTTTGGTCCCCGAAAACCACCTGCCCCGCCGGGACATATGCGTTTGGGCGCTTGCCAAGTGGAAAGGCTACGAGGACTTCGCGGCGGTTACGGACGAGGACCGTGGCGCCGTGCGGTCGTCCTTGGTCGGCGTGCCGCTTGGCGATTCCGTGGCCGGAGTGACGGACCCCGATTCGAGTGACTCGGCCAGCCTGGTGGTCGGCAGCTCGGTCAAAGTACTGGTTGGTGAGTCACTCGGTTCGGTGGCCGGAGTGACGGACTCCGATTCAGCTGACTCGGTCAACGAGGCGGTCGGAGACTGGGTCAGAGCACTGGTCGGCGACTCGCTCGGTTCACTGGACGGCGCAACGGTCGGTGCCGTGGTGGTCGGGGAGGACCCGATCGGGGGTGTTGATTCTTCACTCGGCTCTGGCGTCGGGCTCGTTTCTGGTGTCGGAGACCCCGCGGGTGAGGGCGAAGTGGGCGAGGGCGACGTGGGCGAGGGCTTGGCGCTTGGCTTCGGTGTTGGGGGTGGAGTCTGCGACGGTTTCGGCGTTGGTGTGGGCTCCTTGTCTGGCGTGGCCCCTTCGCTTGGCTTCGCAGTGGGTGTTTCGCTCGCGCGTGCCGTTTGCGACGGCGGTGCCTTGGTCGGCTCGGGCAGCTCCACCTCGATGTCGTGCCCGTTTTTGCTCTCGTTCCGAGGCTCCCCCGAGTTGCGGATCGGTTCGGCCGCGATGGTGGTGCGGCGCGAGTCGATTTTCGGGTTCGGTTGGCCGGGGATGATGGGCAGGAAGTTCCTGGGGTCGTTCCACCGGCCGTTGATGATCACTTCGAAGTGCACGTGGCAACCGGTCGAGTTGCCGGTGGTGCCGCTGAGCGCAATGAGTTGTCCCTGGCTGACCCTGTCGCCCACCTTGGCGATGAGCCTTGAGTTGTGGCTGTAGCCGGTCCGCACCGAGGAGCCGTGGTCGATGGTGACACGCATGCCCGAGTGCCCCGCCCAGGCCGATTGGACGACGAGCCCGGCCGCTGTCGCATACACCGGGGAACCGCAGGGAATTGCGTAGTCCTGTCCGATGTGGATCTGGGTGCCCGGTCCTGTCGGGTTGTTCCGCCAACCGTAGGGGCTGGTGATGTGTCTGGAGGAGACCGGGTGAATCAGCTGGATCCCTCCGGGCAGAACACCCAAAGCCCCCACGTTTTGTCCCACGAGATGGCCGGCAAGCTGCCCTGGTGTCCCGATGAAGCCCAGTGCCGAGCCGGGGTCCGAGGCGTCGGCAACCGGTACGCCCGCCGCGGCGCTGGTGATGTTTTCCATGTCCCAAGCTATGGCGTCGACCCCGCTCAGCAGCGAGACCTCGACCGGCCGGCTGTAGGCGGCCGTGTCGATCGCCAGCGGGGAAAAGGCCACGGGAATGGAGTCGACCTGGCGACCGGCAAGGGTCGGCGTGCTGGAAATTGCAAATGCGGCAACGACCGCAATCCCCACGGCGGCCGCCTTGCCTGCCGTCGGCTGTTTGCGTGCCGCTCGAGGCCAGGGCATCGGAAGCGGGTGATTGACGTGATGCTTCTTCACCAGCGGATCTCTCCGTTCCACGTGCTGACACCATGGCCATTCCCGGCGCGCGAGTTCGGCGTCGTTCCCGCGTTGGGAACGGTGACTGCACAAGCTCACCGCGCGGGACCATGCGCCCAGTATTCACGTTAACGGAACGACGGCGGGGAAAGAAGGGATATTCGCCATACGTTTGGCTTTCTGGCCGGACGGCTACCGTCGACTAGACCGACTGGTCGAAAACATGCCGCCGGATCCACGCGTGCATGGCGATTCCGGCGGCCGAAGCGGCATTGATGGAACGGGTGGAACCGAACTGCTCGATCGACAACGTCGCCTCGGCGCTTTGGTGGACTTCCTCGCTGAGGCCCGGCCCCTCCTGGCCGAAGACCAGCACGCAATTGCGTGGCAGTTCATAGGTTTCCAGTTTCTGGGAATCCGGGAAGATGTCGATCCCGATGATCGCCAGTCCCTCTGACTTGGCCCAGGCAACGAAATCCTCGACGGTCGGGTGGTGGCGCACATGCTGGTAGCGGTCGGTGACCATTGCTCCGCGTTTGTTCCAGCGCCTGCGGCCAATGATGTGCACTTCCTTGGCCAGGAAGGCGTTGGCGGTGCGCACCACGGTGCCGATGTTCATGTCGTGCTGCCAGTTCTCGATGGCAATGTGGAAGTCGTGGCGGCGCTCATCGAGGTGGGCGACAATCGCTTCCATGGACCAGTAGCGGTACTTGTCCGCCACGTTGCGCCGGTCCCCGTGCTCCAGCAGCTCGGCATCGAAGTGGTCGCCGGAGGGATACTCTCCCTCCCACGGGCCGACGCCCACCTCGGGGCGTTCCTCGTGGACGGGATCGTACTCGGTGGGCTCTGGTGCAGGGGAATCAACGGCGGAAGTCACCCCTCAAGGGTAGTCGCCATTGCCCACGCGCCGGATTCGGGCCGCGAAACCACAGGTCGGACGGCTGCGCTCGCACCATCATCCGGCCGGTTGATGGCAAACTAACCTATGGCACGATTGGTCCGCCGGGAATTTCCCCCGGCCCGGCACGCAAGGAGGGGTACATGCCCATCATCGACAATGCGATTTACGTCAAGGGCAAGCGCGCGATCCATCCCCCGGACCTCAGCTCCACGTTCGAATCCATGAAGGAATCCGGCGGCATGGCCTGGCTGGGGCTCTACCGTCCGGACCAGGCGGAAATGCGGGAGGTCTCCGAGGAACTGGGCCTGCACGAACTGGCGGTGGAAGATACGCTCGCCGGCCACCAGCGTCCCAAGCTGGAGCACTACGGCGACCACCTCTTTGTGGTGCTCCGCCCGGCCCGCTACATCGATGAGTCCGAAAAGGTCGAGTTCGGGGAATTGCACGTCTACGTCGGCGCCGACTTCGTGGTGACGGTCCGCCATGCCGAGTCTCCCAAGTTGGCGCTGGTGCGCCACCGCCTCGAAGAGGAATCCGAGCTGTTGGCCATCGGCCCCGAAGCCGTCCTCTACGCGGTCGTTGACCAGGTCGTTGACGAATACGAGCCGGTGTTTGCTGGCTTGAGCAACGATATTGACGAAATCGAGGACCAGCTCTTCTCCGGGACGCCGAATGTCTCGCGGCGCATCTACGAGCTGTCCAGGGAGGTCATTGAATTCCAGCGCGCGCTCGCGCCGCTGGAGGACGTCCTCACCCGTTTGCGCAGGGACTTCAGGCTCAGCGACATCTCCGAGGACGACGCACTGGAATTGGATCGCAAACTCATCGACGTCCAGGACCACGCGATCCGGCTCACCGAGCGCATCACCTCCTTTCGCGCGTTGCTGACCAACGCGCTCTCACTGTCCTCGACCTTGGCCGCGCAGCGGGCCACCGAGGCGGGACTGGCGCAAAACGAGCAGATGAAAAAGATCTCGGCATGGGCGGCCATTCTTTTTGCCCCGAGCCTGGTCACCGGCGTCTACGGCATGAACTTCACACACATGCCCGAACTGGACCTCACTTTTGGCTATCCGGCCGCGGTCGGGCTGATGGCTGCCCTCGGCGTGGGACTGTTTGCCATCTTCAAGAAAAACAATTGGCTTTAGGCCGCCCGTGGGCCACGTGCAATGCAGGGAAACCTGAAAGACTGGTGGCAGCAGGTAACCTCTCGAAAGGAACACCCACACGTGTCTACGCATGAACCACGCAACGTCCATGACATTGAATGCTGGCTCACGGACATGGACGGGGTACTGGTCCACGAAAACCAGGCCATCCCGGGCGCCGCCGACATGATCGCGCATTGGGTCTCCACCGGCAAGCGCTTCCTGGTGCTGACCAACAACTCCATCTACACCCCGCGGGATTTGCGCGCCCGCCTGCTCTCCTCCGGGCTGGACGTCCCCGAGGCCAACATCTGGACCTCGGCCATGGCAACGGCGGAGTTCCTGCGCCGCCAGCGTCCGGGCGGTCGCGCCTTCGTGATCGGCGAGGCAGGGCTGACCACCGCCCTGCACGATGCCGGATTCATCCTGACCGACCAGGACCCCGAATACGTGGTGTTGGGTGAGACCCGCACGTACTCGTTCGAGGCCATCACCAAGGCCATTCGCCTGATCGCCGCCGGCGCCCGATTCATCACCACCAACCCGGATGTCACGGGCCCCTCGCCCGAGGGCCTGCTTCCGGCCACCGGTTCCGTGGCGGCACTGATCACCCAGGCCACCGGCCGCGCCCCGTACGTGGTCGGCAAGCCGAACCCGATGATGTTCCGTTCGGCCCTGAACCGGATCGATGCTCATTCGGAAACCACCGCGATGATCGGGGACCGCATGGACACCGACATCGTTGCGGGCATGGAAGCCGGGCTGCTGACGATCCTGGTCCACACCGGGATCACCAAGCCCGGCGACGTGGCCTCGTTCCCGTTCCGCCCGGATCTGGAACATGATTCCGTCGCCGACATCCTCGCCGAGCTTCGCGAGGGACGCGGCACCAACGACGCGGGACCCGCCTCAGGGCCGCACGAAGACTGAGCTATATCTCCCTTGGCGGTGGCCGTGCCCTTCGGGGACGGCCACCATGCGTTAAGGGATCTGGCGGCTAGAGGAGTTCCAGCTGGTCCGCCACGAGTCGACCATCGTGGATGACGGTGCGGTCGGCGCCTCGGTCCATGACGGCACTTGTCACGGTTTCACCCGCGAGCAGCACGATGTCGGCACGGTCCCCCACGGCCAGGCCGGGGCGGTCGCTTGTCGAGCGCAAGCGGGTGAGGCCGCGGTCCATGATGCTGGCCCCGCCCCAGGTGGCAATGGCCGCGGCATGTTCGATCAATTCGTCCTGCCGCAACCCGTGGGTGAAGGCCAACTGCCAGGTGCGTGAGAGCAGGTCGCAGTCCCCGTAGGGGCTCCAGTAGTCTCGTTGGCCGTCCTCGCCCAGCCCGACCCGGATGCCGGCTTCGGTCATCTCCGCCAGGTTAAATTGCTTGCCGGAGGTGGCCGGGGCAACCGTTGCCCAGGAAATATCCAGGGCACTCATGGCTTCCATGACTCGGGCGGTGGCAGCCTCCGAGACGTTGCCCAGTTCATAGGCGTGCGAGAGCGTCACCCGCCCCTCCATGCCCAGAGCCCGGGTACGTTCCATGATGAGCTCGGTGCTGAAATGTGCCAGATGGCCCGGCTCGTGGAGATGGATGTCGATGTCCACCTGGTATTTTTCGGCCAGGGCGAAGACGATGTCCAGGTGCCGCACCGGGTCCCGGTCCAGCTGGCAGGGGTCGATGCCGCCCATGACGGTGGCACCGAGCTTCAGGGATTCTTCCAGATAGGGCACCGTTCCCGGTTCAAGCAGCAGCCCTGCCTGCGGGAATGCCATGATCTGCACGTCGGCGCTGTTGGCAAATTTTTCCTTGGCGGCCAGCACCGCCTCGAACTTCTCCAGCTTGCAGTCGGCATCGATCTGGGCGTAGCTGCGCACCCGGGTGGTGCCGTGGGCAATCATCCGCTCAAGGGTTCCAGCGACCCTCTCGCGCAGGGGAACCTCAGCGTTGCGCCAATTGTTGCGGTCATTGAGCATCATGCCCCACACCCCCGGCGCCCCGGTGTGTTCGCGGAAGGGCAACCCGATCCGGGTCGAATCAAGGTGCACATGGACATCCGAGAACGCGGGAAGTGCCAATCGTCCCCGGCCATCGATTCCCACGGCCACGGGAAGCTGCGTGTTGTGCGGGGCAATGCCGCTGACCAGTCCGTCGGCGATCTCGAGGTCCACCGCGTCCTGCCCCCATGGCCGTACGTTGCTGATGAGCACTGTGCATTTCCCCTTTTCCGGCCGCCTGTCCTGTTCATCCGGCAGCACAGTTCCCACTCTTCCATGCCGCATGGGCGCGGGAAGGCAGGCGGAATGGCGTTGCGCTGTTGCCGGGTCGCACGGGGGGATGGCGCGGGTGCTACTCCCAGCCCGCCGTGGCGTCCCGAACCCCTGCATAGCGTTCGTAGATTTCCGGCCGGTGCGCCGCCTCGTATCGCTTCGAATCCACCGGCTCCCATGCGGGAGGCGCTGCCGCGCCGCTCAGCGCCCATGCCGCCTGGCGTGCCGCGCCCAGGGCAACGTATTCGGCCGTGGCGGGAACATCCACGGCCAGCCCGAAGACCTCCGGGGCGATGCGGCGCACGGCCTCGGACTGCGCCCCGCCTCCAATGAGCAGGATCCGTCCGGTGGCGACGCCGGTGGCGCTTTCCAGGGCCTGGACGGCGTCCTTCATGGAGCACAACAGGCCCTCGACGATGGCGCGCGCAAATTCCTCGCGGCTGGTGGTGGCCCGAAGTCCGTGCATCAGTCCGCTTGCCTTGGGCCGGTTCGGGGTGCGTTCCCCTCCCAGGTAGGGCAACAGCACCGCGGAGGATGCGCCGGCTTCGGCACCCAGTGCCAGCCGGGTGAACTCCGCATGGTCGACCCCCAGCATGCGGGCGCCGAAGTCCAGCACCGGCGCGCCGTTCAGCGTGCAGGCCAGCGGCAGGTAGCGCCCGGTGGCGTCGACAAACCCGGTGACCATGCCGCTGCCGTCGTGCACGCTCTCATTGACCACCGCGGAAGCAACCCCGGAGGTGCCGATGGAGACACAGACGTCGCCCGGCCCCAGATCCAGGCCAAGGGCCGCGGCCATGTTGTCCCCGGTGCCAGCGGCGATCATGGCCCCGCTGCGGGTGGTTCCGACGATTTCGCCGGGTTCGGCCAGCCTCGGCAGACCCACGTCGTGGCCCAGGGCCGCGGCAGCGAGGCCCGGCAGGAATTGCCTGCTTGATGTCGAGTAGTAGCCGGTGCCTGAGGCATCGCCATGGTCGGTGGTCATCTCGTCGCGCCCGCCGAGCTGCCAGGTGAGGTAGTCGTGGGGTAGCAGCACATGGCGCGTGCGAAGGGCATTTTCCGGCTCGTTCTCTTGCATCCAGCGCAGCTTGGAGGCTGTCAGCGAGGCCACCATGACCGAGCCCACCGCGTCGGCACAGCCCTGCGGACCGCCGAGTTCGGCGATCAGGTCCCTGGCCTGCTTGGCGGAGGAAGTGTCGTTCCACAACATCGCGTCCCTAACCGGATCCCCCTCCTCGTCCAGGGCCACCATGCCGTGCTGTTGCCCGGCAACGGCGACCGCATCCGCCCGTTCAAGGAGTCCTCGCGTGCTGGCTTCCATGGCATCGAGCCAGCGGGCGGGGTCCACCTGGGTGCCCTCGGGGTGCGGTTGGCGGCGCTGGTCGATGACCTCGCCGGTCTCGGCACGCACCAGGACCGCCTTGCAGGATTGGGTGGATGAATCAATTCCCAGAACGTACTGCGAACCCATCGAAGGCCCCTTCGTTACTGTGCCGTGGCGACATGGACGGTGACACCGAGCTCACGCAGCCGGGCGCGGTGGTGTTCGGGCAACGCATCGTCGATGACGACATCGTCAAAGTCCTCCACGTCCATCACGTGGTAGAGGCCGGTGGACTCGAACTTCGAGCTGTCCACCAGCAGCACCTTGCGGGCGGCCATGGAGATCATGGCGCGCTTGGTCAGCGCGGCCTCGGCGTCGGGGTGGAACAGTGCGCCGTTTTTCACCGCGGTCGTGGACACGAAGACCACATCGGCTGTGATTCGGTGCAGTTGTTCGACCACGACGGAGCCGAGGAACGAGTCGGTTTCCGGGTAGTACTGGCCGCCCAGGCCCACCAGTGCGATATTTGGCTGGCCGGCTACGACATTCATCAGTGGCAGCGAATGGGTGATCACTGTGGAGGGGTGGCGCGCGGCAAGGTAGGCACCCATCGCACCGACGGTTGTCGAATCGTCCAGTCCCACCACGGCGCCTGCGGGGATCAGCGCGGCGGCGGCCCGGGCCAGGGAATCCTTGGTCGCGGCGTTCATGTGCCGGCGCAGCCTCACATCGCGTTCGGCCATGCGGCTGGTGATGGCGCGCGCTCCCCCGCGGACGCGCTCGAGGCGGCCGTCCTTGGAAAGGATCTCGAGGTCCCGGTGGATGGTCATTGCGCTGACGCCGAAGTGCTCGGCCAGTTCCTCGACCTTGACGTTCTGGGCCCTGGCAACGAATTGCGTGACCTCGTCGCGGCGCGTTTCCGGGGGCAGGCCGGAGCGCCCGGGGTCAGCCGTCGCCCCCACACCAAACTCTTCAATAGTCACAATATTCATGATAGATCCGTCACCGTGTGAAACAAAAAGTGCAAGACGACTGCATAACTTAACAGATTTCTTGTGATCTTTGTCTTGTTTGATGTTAGATTGGTGCGATCACCACGACGAGGTGCAGGACGCAAAGGAGCGACATGACCGTGAAAGCGCAACCAAGAACGCACAACGGTGCGATTGGTTCCCGCGAGGGCATCCTCGAACGCATGGGCCTGCCACGGCCACTGCTCTGGGGATTCGTCGGGCTGATGCTCTTCATGATCGGCGACGGCGTGGAGACCAACATCCTCACCCCGTTCCTCACCGCCGAACACGGATTCTCCATCCCCATGGCCGGGACGCTGGTCACCGTCTATGGCATCGCGGTGGCCATCGCGGCCTTCCTTTCCGCCTCGCTTTCGGATCTCTGGGGCCCTCGCCGCGTGATGTTCATCGGCGCCGGCATCTGGGTGGCCTTCGAGATCCTCTTCCTGGCGGTTGCCCTGAACGCCTCCAGCGTGGCGCTGATCTTCATCGCCTACGGGCTGCGCGGCTTCGGCTACCCATTCTTCGCCTACGGATTCCTGGTCTGGATCAGCGCCACCGCCAACGCCAAGCGCCTGGCCGTGGCCATCGGGTGGTTCTACGTCGCCTTCAGCGCGGGCCTTCCCACCCTCGGCGCCCTGACCGCCACCGCCTCCCTCGACCTCTTCGGCCTTGACTACTACGGGACGCTTTGGATCTCCCTGGGGCTGGTCGTCGTCGGCGCCGCGGTGGCCCTGGTCGGCGTGAAGGAGAAGACAGGACGCGGCCCGCTGGTGGCCAACTCCGACGAGGTCTTCAAGACGCTGGTCTTCGGATTCACCCTGTTGCGGACCAACCGCAAGGCCCTGATGGTCATGCTCACCCGCACCATCAACTCGATCCCCACCTATGGCATGGCCATCTTCTTCCCCGCGCTCTTCACCGACCAATTCGGCTGGAGCATCGGCCAGTTCCTGATCCTGACCACCGTCATCTACGCGGTCAACATCCCCTGCAACCTGTTCTTCGGCGCCCTTGGCGACAGGCTGGGCTGGAGCAAGACGGTGACCTGGTTCGGTGCGGTGCTCTGCGCCGTCTCCATGCTCGGGCTTTACGTGGTTCCCGCCTTCGCAATTTCCCGGGGCTGGGAATCGGCCTACGGCCTGACCCTGCTCGTCGGCGCGGTCTTTGGCGTCGGGCTTGCCGGGTTTGTCCCCCTCTCGGCAATCGCGGTGTCCCTGGCACCGAAGAACCCGGGGGCGGCCATGGCCTCCTACAACCTGGGAATCGGTGCAGCTGTGTTCGCCGGCCCGCTGCTGGTCGCCCTGCTCTACTCGGTGCTCGGCGCCGCCGGCATGGTCTACCTCTTTGCAATCCTCTACCTGGTGGCCGCGCTCATGTCCCATGCCCTGCGTGGCACCCAGCCCGGTTTCAACGGCGTTCCGCTGCCGGCCGCGGAACGCCTGGCGTAAAAGACCTACCCCCCCCACCTCTCATTTCGATCCAAGGAGCCCCGAACCCCGCCATGGAACTGAACAATTCGGCCCTCGCGCATATTGCATCCCCCGTGTCCATCCCCGGCTACGACCGTTCCGCGGTGCGTGCCGGCATCATCCACTTCGGTGTCGGGGGCTTCCACCGCGCCCATCAGGCCATGTACCTGGACGCGCTGATGAACCAGGGCAAGGCGCTTGACTGGGGCATCCGCGGCATGGGCGTGATGCCCTCTGACGCCAGGATGCGCGACGCATTGGCGGCCAGCGACGGGCTCTACACCTTGGTGGTCAAGAATCCCGACGGCACCCGCGAGGTCCGCGTCATCGGGTCCATCGTCGATTACGTCTTCGCCCCAGACGACCCGGCCGCAGCCATCGAGGCACTGGCCGACCCGGGCGTCCGCATCGTCTCGCTCACCGTGACTGAGGGCGGCTACAACGTTCACCCCGTCACCGGGGAATTCGACCTGGAAAATCCCGCCGTCAAGAAGGACCTGGCCGATCCGGCCACCCCGCGCACCACCTTCGGGCTGATCAGCGCCGGGCTGAAGCTGCGCCGCGAGCGCGGCATCGCCCCTTTCACAGTCATGAGCTGCGACAACATCCAGGGCAACGGCGAGGTCGCGCACAAGATGTTCGGCGCCTTCGCCAGCGCGCTGGACGCCGAGTTCGGCACCTGGGTCGAGACAAACGTGCCATTTCCCAACTCCATGGTCGACCGGATCACCCCCGTCACCACCGATGCCGACCGCGCGGAGGTGGCCCAAACCTACGGCATCGACGACGTCTGGCCGGTGGTCTGCGAGGACTTCACCCAGTGGGTGCTGGAGGACAAGTTCGTCGCCGGACGCCCGCCCTTCGAGGATGCGGGGGTGCAGTTGGTGCAGGATGTGGTTCCGTACGAGTTGATGAAGCTGCGCCTGCTTAACGCCACCCACCAGGGCCTGTGCTACTTCGGGCACCTGTCCGGCTACCGGGCGGTGCACGAGGTGGCCCGCAACCCGCTGTTCGCCAACTTCCTGCTGCGCTACATGGACGAGGAGGCGACCCCCACCCTGGCCCCGCTGCCGGGAGTGGACCTGGATGCGTACAAGCGCAAGCTCATAGAGCGCTACAGCAACGAATACGTGGCAGACACGGTGGCACGCTTGTGCGCCGAGTCCTCGGACCGCATTCCGAAGTGGCTGATCCCGGTGGTCCGCGAGAACCTCTCGGCGGGCCGCCCGGTCGAGCTCTGTGCCGCGATCGTGGCCAGCTGGGCCCGCTACGCCGAGGGAGTGGACGAGCAGGGCCGCGGGATCACCGTCGTTGACCGACTCGCCGATGAATTGCGCACCGTGGCCGCCAGGAACCGCGAGAACCCGACGGCGTTCATCGAGCAGCGAGAGCTCTTCGGCGACATCGTCGATGACGAGGCATTTGCCGCACCGTACCGTGCGGCGCTGGCCTCGCTGCACAAACACGGGGCGCTGGCCACGCTCGAGTCGATCATGGCGGGCCAGCCGGCCGCCAAGTAGTTTGCCCTGTGCCCCGCTCGGGGGCACAGAATACGACGATGCCCGGCCCCCAGGAAGAAAATCCCTGGGGGCCGGGCATCATCGTATGCAATCAGGCGCGCGCGTCCAACCAGGCGGCGGCTTCCTGCGCCAGCTGAGCCGGCGTGGCGGCGATGTCCAGCACCACACCTGCCTCGTCCGTCTCCAGCAGCTCAAGCGTGGCCAGCTGGGATTCGAGCAGGCCCACCGGCATGAAGTGCCCGGGGCGGGCGCCCATGCGTTCGGTGAGCAGTTCGACCGTGCCGTGCAGGTGGATGAACACCGTGCCCGGGGCCTGGGCCCGAATCAGGTCGCGATACTTCCGCTTCAGGGCCGAGCAGGCAATGACCATCGACCCGGATTCGGCCAAGCCGAGGCGTTCGCCCACCTCGCGCAGCCACGGTTCGCGGTCCTCGTCGTTCAACGGGTGCCCGGCAGCCATCTTGTCGATGTTGGCCTGCGGGTGCAGGGAATCCCCGTCGAGGAACCCCGCCCCAAGTTCCGCGCCCAGCAGCTCGCCCACGGTGGACTTGCCGCAGCCGGAGACACCCATGACGATGACCCGGTGCAGCATGGTGGACTTCAACGTTTCCACACTGTGTGCAACGGCTTCCATGGTCTTCGTGCTCACCAGTCGTGGACGGTGCCGTCGATGAGACGGTTGTAGGGCAGGTAGGCCTGCTGGTACGGGTAGGACAACGCGGCTTCCTCGTTGAACTCGACGCCCAGGCCCGGCTTGTCGCCCGGGTGCAGGTAGCCGTCCTTGAAGGTCATGGACTGCTCGAAGACCGTGTTGGTGGCGTCCGAGTGCTGCATGTATTCCTGGATGCCGTAGTTGTGGATGGCCAGGCCCACGTGCAGCTGGGCGGCGAAGCCCACCGGGGAGATGTCGGTCGGGCCGTGGAAGCCGGACTTGACCTGGTACTGGGCGGCGTAGTCCATGACCTTCTTCAGCGGCGAGATGCCGCCGAAGTGGGTGGAGGCTGCACGCACGTAGTCGATGAGCTGTTCCTTGATCAGCGACTGGAAGTCGTAGATCGTGTTGAAGACCTCGCCGATGGCGATCGGGGTGGTGGTGTGCTGGCGCACCAGGCGCAGCGCTTCCTGGTTCTCGCCCGGGGTGCAGTCCTCGAGCCAGAACAGGTCGTAGGGCTCCAGCGACTTGCCCAGCTTGGCGGCCTGGATCGGGGTCATGCGGTGGTGGCCGTCGTGCAGCAGCGGGATTTCCGGGCCGAATTCGTTGCGCACTGCCTCGAAGACGGTCGGCAGGTGGCGCAGGTAGGCACGGGTGTCCCAGTCCTCTTCCTGCGGGAATGCGCCGCGGCCTGCGGGCTCGTAGTCGTAGCGTTCGCCCGAGGCCTGGGTCTGGGCGGCAACGCCGTAGACGGCCTTGATGCCCGGGACGGCGGTCTGCACACGGATGGACTTGTAGCCCAGTTCCAGGTGCTCGCGGATCGAGTCGAAGAGCTGCTCGGTGTCGGTTCCCGAGGCGTGGCCATAGGCGCGCAGGCCGTTGCGCGAGGCGCCGCCCAGCAGCTGGTAGACCGGCATGTTGGCGGCCTTGCCCTTGATGTCCCACAGGGCCATGTCCACGGCGGCGATCGCGGCCATGGTGATCGGCCCGCGGCGCCAGTAGGAGGAGCGGTAGAGGAACTGCCAGGTGTCCTCGATGCGGTGCGCATCCTTGCCGATGAGCAGCTGCGCGACGTGGTCCTTGAGGTAGGACGCGACTGCAAGTTCGCGGCCGTTCACGGTTGCGTCACCGATGCCGACCAGGCCGGATTCGGTGGTGACCTTAAGGGTCACAAAGTTGCGTGACGGGCTGGTCACAAATACTTCTGCCTTGATGATTTTCATGGCAATCCTTTCAAATGCGCGATGCAACGGTGCACCGATAGTGACGGGGAGGAAAGTTATTCGGTGAAGTGGCCGCGCAGGGCGTGGATCGAGGCGACGGTGTCGGTGTCCCCGGACAATTCCGCATCGACCACGGACACCAGTGCCGCGGTCTGCTGCGGGGTTCCGGCACCGAGGGAGGCGTCGGCCAGGACCGATTCGAGTGCCGCCGCGTTCGCATCGGCCACGGCCGTGCCGGAGGCATGTTGTGCGGCCAATTGGTCGCACCAGGCGGCCAGCAGGCGAAGTGCCGGGGCGCCGTTGCGCCCGGCTCCCCGCTCGGCACGGAACACGGGCAGCGCCCGTGCGGCAAGCTTGATCGATCCGTCCGTGGCGATCTGGGCCAGGTAGTGGGCGATGCGCGGGTTTTCGAAACGTTCGCGCAATGCCTGGCGGTATTCGGGGACGTTGAGTTCCGGCTCGGTGAGGTGTGCGGAGGCGGCATCCCAGAATTCCTCGACCCAACCGGAAACGGCCGGGTCGGCCAGGGCCTGCGCAACGGTCGCGTGCCCGCGCAGCTGCCCGGCAAAGGACATCAGCGTGTGGGCGCCGTTGAGCAGCCACAGCTTGCGGCGTTCGAAGGCCTCCAGGTCGGCAACGAACTGCGCACCGGCCTTTTCCCAGGCGGGACGTCCGGCCGGGAATTCGCCGGAGAGCACCCAAGAGGAAAACGGCTCGGTGACCACCGGGGACACGTCGCGGAAGCCGGTCTCGGCCGCCACGGTGGCGCGGTCGGCGTCGGTGGTCCGCGGGGTGATGCGGTCGATGGAGGTGTCGACGAACGACACGTTTGCATCGATCCAGCGGGCCAGTTCGGTGTCGATGGCCTGCGCGAAGCCGAGGATGCCGGCGCGGGTGACGGCGCCATTGCCCGGCAGGTTGTCGCAGGAGACGATGGCCAGCGGCCAGCCGTCGCCGGAACGGCGTGCGGCAAGGCCGACCAGGATCCGCGCCGCAGCGGTGGAGAGCTTCAGCTGCCCGAAGTCCGCCGCGGAGTTGGCGAAGAGCCCGACGTCGTAGCGTTCGCGCAGCACCGACAGGTCGGCCTGCACCGCCGTGTCCTCCAGGTCCAGTGTCGGCTCGCCGGCGCCGGCCGCCATCTTGTAGCCCGCCTCGGTGATGGTCAGGGTGAGGATCGCGGTGGACGGGCTGGCCAGCAGGGTGGTCAGGGCCGCCATGTCGTTTCCGTCGTGTGCCTCCACGATGGATTCGATGACCTCGAAGGTGTCGGCCTTGGCCTCGCGCCGGATCAGCGTGAACAGTCCGTCCTGGGCGGCGAGCTCCGTGGCTGCGGTGGCGCTGCGTCCGGTGAAGGCGGCAATGCCCCAGCCGTCGCCGGCCTTGGCGGTGTACCAGGCCTGGTGGGCGCGGTGGAAGGCGCCGAGGCCGATGTGCACGATGCGGACCTCGGCCTTGGCGGCCGGGTGGGTGGTGCGGTTCAGCTCCCGGGTCGACACGGTTCCGGCGTTCACAGCTTGAACGCCCGGCGCGGTGCGGCGTCGACGATGTCAACGATGATCTCGTGGGCGCGTTCCTCGGTGACGCGGTGCTCGGCGACCAGCCGGGCCAGGAAGGAGGCCTCGACTCGGCGTGAGGCGTCGTGCCGTGCCGGGATGGAACAGAAGGCGCGGGTGTCGTCGATGAAGCCCGAGGACCGGGAGAAGCCGGCGGTCTCGGTGACGGCGGAGCGGAAGCGCATCATGGCATCCGGAGCATCGAGGAACCACCAGGGGGCCCCGATGAACACCGACGGGTAGAACCCTGCCAACGGAGCGATCTCGCGGGAGAACACGGTTTCGTCGATGGTGAAGGGGATGAAGTGGAAGCCCTTGGCGGTGCCGAAGTCGTTGAGCAGCGGCTGCAGGCCGGTGGCGAAGTCCACGGCGAACGGGATGTCGTGCCCGGTATCGGGGCCGAAGGACTTCAGCGTGGCGGAGTGGGTGTTGCGGTGCACTCCGGGGTGCATGGTCATGACCAGGCCGTCCTGCACGGCCATGGCCGCCTGTTGGTACATCATGTGCGCCTCGAAGGCGAAGGCCTCGGCGGTGGAGGCGGTGCCTGCCATGCCCTTGGCAAAGAGCGCGGACGCCTCGTCGCGGTCCAGCTTCAACGTTGCCGCCGAATGCGAGCCGTGGTCCGAGGACACTGCCCCGTGCTCGACGAAGTACGCACGGCGGTTGGCCATCGCGGCCATGTAGCCGTCGTAGCCGGTGGCCCCCTGGCCGGCGGCCTGGATCAGCGCGTCGGCCTTGGCGGCGAAGTCGGCGCCCCAGAACTTGATGTAGGCGTCGGGGCGGAAGGTCGGCAGCACCCGGGAGGTGAAGGACGCGTCCTCGGCCAGCGCGCGGTGTGCGGCCAGGTCATCCAGCGGGTCATCCGTGGTGGCCATGACCTCGATGTTGAAGGAGTCCATCAGCGC
Source organism: Paeniglutamicibacter sp. (assembly GCF_046714615.1). Taxonomy (NCBI): domain Bacteria; kingdom Bacillati; phylum Actinomycetota; class Actinomycetes; order Micrococcales; family Micrococcaceae; genus Paeniglutamicibacter; species Paeniglutamicibacter sp. The sequence goes on along the minus strand of NZ_JBKKAP010000009.1, from coordinate 32,279 downwards.
GCGGGGGCGGAAGCCGGGCTCGTCGATCTTGGCCTGCAGCGCATTGAAGGTCGCCTCGGCGGTTTCCTCGCGGATGTCAAGGTCGTCGATGCCGAAGACGTCGACGAATTCCTGGCGCAGCCAATACCCCGAAGCGGTGCCGTCAAAGGCCTTCCAGTTCGCACAGAATGTGCGCCAGGCATCCAGGGCGCTGACCTCGGAGGTGCCGCCGACGCGCAGCTGCTCCAGCAGGACGCCGTTGGCGTGCAGCAGGCGGGTCACGTAGTGGTCCGGGCTCAGCAGCATGGCGGTGGGATCCGGGAACGGGGTGTCATTGGCGATCATCGCCGCGTCCACGTGGCCATGCGGAGAAATGATGGGCAGGTTTTCCACGTCTTTGTGGAGCGACCGGGCTATCTCGCGGACACCGGGGTCTGCGGGCAGGAGCCGATCGGCGTGGTTCGCAATCGAGGAAGGCATGTATTGATCGTCCGTATCTTTGGCGGGTATTGGCAACAAGTTGCCATGAGTTGCACCACTAGTCCGGCGGCCTGATTTTTCCCTAGCCGCGGGGGCGTGCGGTGGAGCCGCGCAGCACCAGCCGGGTCGGAAGCACCACGGCCTGTTCGTGCGTGGAAACGGCGCCCCGAGAAATCGCCAGGAGGCTGCGCACCGCCGTGGCGCCCAGGGCATGCAGGGGCGCGGCAACGCTGGAAAGCCCCGGGACGATCAACGAGGCGCCCGAGGAGTTGTCGAAGCCGATGATCGAGAAATCCTCGGGAATGCCAAAGCCGTTGGCCTGCAGCCTGCGCATCAGCCCGAGGGCCAGTTGGTCGTTGTAGGCCAACACTGCGGTGGCCTTTCCCGTGGCGACCTTGTCCGCGGCGCGCGCCCCGCCGTCCATGGTGGGAGCTGCGGATTCGACCTTGGTGATCCGCACGTCGAGCTCCAGGCCCGCCTGCTTCACGGCTCCCCAGCGCATTGAGTCGGCCCACGAGGCCTCGGGGCCGGCCAGGTAGGAAATCTCCTGGTGTCCCAGTTCCTTGAAGTGCTCAATGGCCCGGCGCACCCCGCGCACATTGTCGGTGATCACGCTGGCCACGCCCTTGACCCCGCGGTTCATCACCACCGTGGGTTTTTGCTTGGCCATGGCCCGGATCGCGGCGTCGGACATGCGCGAACTGCTGAGCACGATCCCGTCCACGATATCCATGGACCGCTCAATGGCCTCGCGTTCAATGACACCGGATTCCCGGGTGTGGGCCAGGAGCATGGTGTAGCCGTTCAGGGCGGCTTCCTCTTCGGCGCCGCGGATCATCTCGAAGTAGACCGGGTTGGAAATGTCGGCCACCACCAGGGCAATGGTCCCGCGCCGACTTCGCCCCTGGGCCATCGGACGGCGCACGCTCACCGACTGGTAGCCGATTTCGTCAGCGACCTTGCGGATGCGTTCCGCCGTGGCAAAGCTGACCCTGCCGGGGCGCGCGAAGGCCCGCGAAACGGTGGACGCGGAAACCCCCACGATGCGCGCGACATCGTAGATCGTTGCCGGACGGGGTTCTTCGGGTTGGGGGCTCACCCTCCTATCCTTGCGCGCCCGACCGATACTTGAAAGTCCGTGGCAACTAGTGGCAACAATTGGGTCGCCGTGCATTGTGGCGTACATCATCAATGCAACCGTCAATGTGGCCGGGAGGTGCCCTTGCAGGCATCGCTTCGCAAGGGCGAAGGGGCAACGTGGCCCCCTCGTCGGCCGGAAAGTAGCTCCAGAGATGAATCTTCGCATATTGCGAGTCGTCGCCCTGGCATCAGCAGCCGTACTTGGCTTAAGTGCATGCACCGCTGGCGTCTCGGGGACCGCAGAAGAGGGAAAGACCATGGTTCTTTCCCTCAACCAATCAGAGACCCACCCCTCATACATTGCCCTGACCGGCTTCGGCGAACGCCTGAAGCAGGCCACCGACGGCCGCTGGGACATCAAGGTCTACCCCAACGAGACCCTCGGCGCCCAGCAGGAAGTCATCCAGCTGGTCTCCGACGGCTCGGTCGACATGGCCATCGCCTCGGGCACCCAGCTGGAAAACCTGAACCCCGAATTCGCCACGCTGAACCTGCCCACGGTCTTCAACAGCATCGAGCACCAGATCTCCGTGCTGCGGAACCCAGGAATCGTCGGCGAGCTGTTCTCCTCGCTCGAGGAATCCAAGAACCTCACGGTGCTTGGCGGACTCACCCAGGGCGACCGCAACCTCTATACCGCCGAAGGTCCCATCCAGAAGCCGGCCGACTTGGCCGGCATGAAGATCCGGGTCCAGGAATCTGACATCCACATTGCGATGGTCAACGCCATGGGCGCCTCCGCAACCCCGATGTCGTACGGCGAGGTCTACACCGCGATGCAGTCCGGCGTGCTTGACGGCGCCGAAAACAACGAGGTTTCCTACCTCACCCAGAAGCACAATGAGGTGGCCAAGTACGTTGCCCGCACCCGCCACCTGGTGGGCCTTGACTATATGCTCATCAACTCCGAACTCATGGCGAAGATGAACCCTCAGGACCGCGAGATCCTCAAAGCCGAATGGCAAAAGACCGTTGACGAGCATGTCTTGCTCTGGCTGACCAATACGCAAAGCTCCATCGACAAGGCCACCGCCTCCGGGACGAAGTTCAACGACGTCGACGAAGAGGCATTCCGCAAGGCCCTGGCCCCGGTGGTCGAAGGAGCCCTCAAGAGCGAGACGGCCCACGAGCTCTACGACAACATCAAGGAGGCCGGAAAGTGAACGCCGTCAAATCCGTTCTTGACGTCACGCTGAAGTGGCTGTGTGTCATCCTATTCAGCGCCCTCGTGCTGGTGGTCTGCTGGCAGGTCTTTAGCCGCCAGGTCATGCACGCCCCTGCCACCTGGACCACGTCCCTGGCCCAGTACCTCTTTGTCTGGCTGGCTCTCTTCGGTTCCGCCTACGTCTTTTCCGACCGCGGGCACATTGCCGTGGACTTCCTGGTCCGCGCGCTGAAAATCAATGAGAAGCGCACCACCGAGGTCTTCGTCCAGGTCATCATCCTGCTCTTCGCGGTGTTCGTGCTGGTGTGGGGCGGTCTCCGCGGCGTGGACATGACCTGGAGCCAGAAGATCTCCGGGCTTCCGTTGAACATCGGCGCCATGTACCTGGCCCTGCCGATCTCCGGGCTCATGACAGCGTTCTACGCGATTTACCACCTGGTTGAGGCGCTGCACGGACGCGGCCTGCCCAACGACAACGACGAAGAAATCCGGGAGGCGATCTAGCTATGGATGCAGCACTTGTAGCAGGAATTGTCCTGATCGTCGGCATCGCCGTGCTCTTGCTGGCACGCGTCCCGATTGCCGTTGCCGTCGGCATTTCCGCCTTCCTGGCCGTGGCCGCAGTGATCGGCCTGGAAAAGGCCTCCTTCGTCTCCGCACAGCGGATGTTCACCGGCATCAACTCCTTCACCCTGCTCGCGATCCCGTTCTTCATCCTGGCCGGCGTGCTGATGAACAACGGCGGCATCGCCGGACGCCTCATCGATGCGGCCAAGGTCCTGGTAGGCCGCACCCCCGGCTCCCTGGCCCAGACCAACGTCGTGGCCAACGCCCTCTTTGGCTCGGTTTCCGGTGCGGCAGTCGCCTCGGCCGCCGCGGTCGGCGGTGTCATTGGCCCGCGCCAGCGCAAGGAAGGCTACGACAGGAACTTCTCCGCGGCCGTCAACATCGCCTCGGCCCCCTCGGGCATGCTGATTCCGCCGTCGAATACCCTGATCGTGTACTCGCTGGTTTCCAGCACCTCGATTGCCACGCTCTTCGTGGCCGGCTACATCCCGGGCATCCTGTGGGCCCTCGCCTGCATGTTGGTGGTTTGGCTCTACGTGCGCAAGCGCCCGGAGCTGAAAAACCACACCAAGGTCTCCCTGCCGGTGGCACTGCTGACCATCTGGCGTGCGGTGCCCTCGATCCTGATGATCGTCATCGTCATTGGCGGTATCCTCGCGGGCGTCTTCACCCCGACCGAGTCCGCGGCCATCGCCGTGGTTTACTGCCTGATCCTGGGCTTCATCTACAAGGCCATCAAGGTCGGTGACCTGCCGCGGATCCTCATCGACGCGACGCTGACCACCGCCATCGTCATGCTGCTCGTGGGCGTATCCACGATCATGGCTTGGGTCATGGCCTTCTCCGGCATCCCGGGCGCCATTTCCTCCGGGCTGCTTGGCCTGACGGATTCACCGACGCTGATCCTCATCCTGATCATGGTGATCCTGCTGATCGTCGGCACCTTTATGGACCCGACCCCGGCGATCCTGATCTTCGTGCCGATCTTCCTGCCGATCGTCACCACCTTCGGCGTTGATCCGATCCACTTCGGCATCATGGTCACCTTCAACCTGTGCCTGGGCACGATCACCCCGCCGGTGGGCAACGTGCTCTTCGTGGGTGCCCGCGTGGCGGGCCTGCGTGCCGAACCCGTCATCAAGGCATTGGTGCCGTTCTTCCTGGCCCTGGTTGCCATGCTCTTTGTCGTCACGTTCATCCCGCAGCTCTCCATGTGGCTGCCTGACGTGCTGGGGCTCCTGGCCGAGTAGCGGCAAGCACTTCAAGCACCATCGGCGAGATGCGGTGCCGGAACCATTCACTGGTTCCGGCACCGCATCGCTCGTTTAAGCGAGGAATTGCGTAGGAGATGACGCAAGAATCCGCACGGATGCCGGGCATTCCTGGGTGCCGTTCGCCCGGCGGTTTTCCCTGGATCCGGGTATGGGGATCAACGGCGCTGACACACCATTTGGATGTGGGGAGTCCGGCTCCGATTGGCGCTTCTAGCGCGCGGCACCCTTGTGAAACGAAGGCAATATATGGCAACCACGTGCATTATCCGAGTGATTGGCGTCACAGTTGAGCTGCATCCTATGGTGGACATCACAATCGCCCCGCCATTGAAACTCGTACCCTGACTCAACGGAGAGCTCACCATGACTCGATTGTTCCCGCCACCTTCGAAGCGGCGCCGCACCGCGGCAGCCCTGGCCCTGCCCCTGATACTGACCCTGGGCGCAACGTCCGCAAGCGCGCTGCCGCCGCAGGAGGGCGCGGCCAAGAGCGCCCCCGCCGCGGTCGATAAGAATGAAGGCAACCACGGTAAGCCGCCGACGCTCGGTGTCCGCGTCAAGGACACCATCACGGTCAAGGGCCGCACGTTCAAGGACCTCAATGCCAACGGCACGCTGGACGCCTATGAGGACTGGCGGTTGCCCGCCGGCGAGCGCGCGGCGAACCTGGTGTCGCTGATGACGCTGGAGGAGAAGTCCGGCCTCATGCTGATCGATACGCTCAACGCCTCCTGCGACCCGGACACGAAGGTGCGCGGCACCCTTGACCCGGCGGCGACAGGCTACATCAACGACCAGAAGATGCACCGCTTCATCTTCCGCAACACCGTCACGAGCGAAGACAAGGCCGTCTGCGGCGCTTCCGGCGGAGGCTTCCAGGCCAGCACGTCCCTGACGCCGCAGGAAGCTGCCACGTACATGAACTCGGTCCAGGAACTCGGCGAGGCCACCCGCCTGGGCATCCCGATGCTCTACAAGTCCAACGCCCGCAACCACATCGACCCGAACGCGCGCGCCGGCATCAACGAATCGGCCGGGGCATTCACCGCCTTCCCGAAGGAGGCCGGCATCGCCGCGGCGGCATTGGGCGAGGAGGCAGTGCGCACCGGGCAGGCGCCGACCGCCGGAGACATGTCGGTCGTCGAGGACTTCGCCGGTGTCATGGGCGATGAATGGGAGTCCATCGGGCTTCGCGGGATGTACGGCTACATGGCCGACCTCTCCACCGAGCCGCGCTGGTACCGCGCACATGAGACGTTCACCGAAGACGCGGACTTGAACTCCAACATCATGACCACGCTGGTTCAGTCCCTGCAGGGTCCGCTCGACGACGAGGGCTCCTCGCTGAGCCCGGACACTTCCGTTGCGCTGACCATGAAGCACTTCCCGGGCGGCGGACCGCAGGAACTGGGCCTGGATGCCCACTATTCCTTCGGCAAGACCCAGGTCTACCCGGGCGGCGCCTTCGGCGAACACCTCAAGCCCTTCGAAGCGGCCATCAAGGCCGGAGTCTCCTCGATCATGCCGTACTACGGCGCCCCGGTGGAGGTCACGCACAACGGCGTCACCTACGACCAGACCGGCATGGCCTTCTCCAAGCAGATCGTCAATGACCTTTTGCGCGACGAGCTCGGATTCAAGGGCTACGTCAACTCGGACACCGGCATCATCAACGACCGCGCCTGGGGTCTGGAGGACAAGACCATTCCCGAGCGCGTTGCAGCTGCCATCAACGGCGGCACCGACACCCTCTCCGGATTCCACGACGTCAAGACGATCACCGACCTGGTCGATTCAGGTCTGCTGACCGAGGAGCGCATCACGCTCGCCGCCACGCGGCTGACCGAACCGATGTTCAGCATGGGCCTGTTCGAAAACCCGTACGTTGACACGGCCGCCGCGAACGACGTGGTCGGCAGCGCGGCAAACCGCGAGGTGGGCCTGGACCTGCAGCGCAAGTCCGCCGTCCTGTTGCAGAACAAGGAAACCGCCGAGGGCAGCAAGGTCCTGCCGCTGAAGCCCGAGTCCGACGTCTACATCCTGGGAGACATCTCCGCCGAAAAGGTCTCCAAGTACGGCTACAACGTGACCAACGGCAACACCACGGACCCGGCCGCCCGGCCCAGCGCCGCGGACAGCGACGTCGCCCTGATCAACATCACGGTGAACAACTCGAACACCGGCTCCTACGTCAGCAACGACCCCGCCTCCGGCATGAACCCCGAACACATCAACCCCGTCACGCTCGACGGCGTTGCAGGGCTCGACGGGCAAAGCCCCTACGGTGCCGCCGACGCTTGCGTCACCCAGGGCGCTCCGACGTGCACCGATGACGGACTGCGCTTCGGCGGGTCGCTGCCGTGGGAATCAAGCATCCTGGACTTCACGTCCATGGCCGAATCCGAGTCGTGGAAGATCACCCCGTCGCTGAACACCATCAAGCAGGTCATGAGCGAGGTGGAGGATCCCAGCAAGGTTGTCCTGCACGTGTACTTCCGCCAGCCGTTCGTCATGGACGAGGCCAGCGGCCTGCGCGACGCCGGTGCCATCGTGGCCGGCTTCGGGATGAACGACACCGCCCTGCTCGACATCCTTTCGGGCAAGGTTGCCCCACAGGGGCGGATGCCGTTCGCGCTGGCCGGAACGGCCGAGGCAATTCGCGAGCAGTACAGCGACCTGCCGGGCTATGAGGAGACCACGGACGGAGAGCTCTACCCGTTCGGCTTCGGCCTGGGATATTGATCCCCACGCCACGGCGCTGACCCCATAAGTGAAGGCACCCACCCGTCATTCTTGGATTCTAGGGGTCGTTGCAACACCTGGTGGCTAGGCTGCCAACAGTAGTTCACGCAGGCGCTCGGTTGGGGTATCCCAGCCGAGCGTTTTGCGTGGGCGTCCGTTGAGCAGGCGGGAGACCCGTTCGAGCTCTTCCGGGCTATGGACCGAGAGGTCGGTGCCTTTGGGGAAGTATTGGCGCAGCAGGCCGTTGGTGTTCTCGTTGGATCCGCGTTGCCAGGGGCTTGCAGGGTCGCAGAAGTAGACGTCCATGTCCGTTGCCATGGAGAAGGCCTTGTGCGTGGCCATCTCTGCGCCTTGGTCCCAGGTCAGGGATCCCCTCAGCCGTTCGGGTAGCCCGCCCATGGTCTTGATGAGCCCGTCGCGGACGGTGGCGGCGGTGTGGTCGCCCTCGAGGTGGACGAGCATGACGTAGCGGGTGCTCCGCTCGACCAGGGTCGCGATCGCGGTCTTGTTTTGCATCCCGGTGATCAGGTCCCCTTCCCAGTGCCCGGGGACGGCGCGGTCCTCGATCTCGGGCGGGCGTTCGGAGATGTTGACCATCGGGTCCCGGAACCGGCTGGTGCGCGTCTCGGGGTCGCGGCGGGTCTTGCGGCGGGCGCGGCCGGTGCGCAGGGCTGCGGCGACCTCGCGCTTGAGGCCGCCGCGGGCCTGCAAGTAAAGGGCCTGGTAGATCGTTTCGTGGCACACGCGCAGCTCCGGCCTGTCGGGGAGCATTTTCCTCAGCCGGTTGCTGATTTGCTCCGGGGACCAGCCTAGGAGCAACTTGGCCCCGACGTATGTTCGCAAGGTTCCCTCGCAGGCGAGCCTGCTGGTCTTGGGACGTGGCCGGCGTTGGGCCGCGGCGCGGTGCGCGGCGTATGGCTGGTAGCCGTTGGGGCCGGTGTTGCGGGCGATCTCCCGGCTGACAGTGGAGACCGGCCGGCCCAGGGTCTTGGCGATGGCACGCATCGAGGTGCCGGCCGCGAGCAGGTCGCGGATCCGCTCGCGTTCGGGCAGGGAGAGGTAGCGGTCGCTGATCGGTTTCTCCAGCGCGGCAAGTCCCGGGAACGGGGTTGCGAAGGCCAAGCCGTCGACCGAATTGTTAGTAGTCACCCGTTGTTTGTAGTCGATGACCCGTCCGTCCGGGTAAATGCGTCGGCCGTGGGACATTCGAATCCCGTTCTCCCAGTCCCGGCAGGTGCGCACGTTTGCCCCCGCCGCCGCTGCCGCCTCCTTCTGGGTCGCCCCGGCGTTGCGCAGCCGCAGGTATTCCTCCCGTTTCCCTGCGTGCGACACCAGCGTCGTCATTCCGGCCTTGCGTGCCCATTGGAAGCAGGTTCCCACGGGGATGCCGGCCTCGCGGGCTGCCGCCGACACGCTCCCCAGCCGGTCCAGGGCGGTGAAGAATCCGTCCTTTTGTTCCTGGGTGTATTTGGTCTTCTTCTTGCCCCTGGCGCCCCTGGCCGGCGACGTGGAATCCGGGGTGAGTTCGCGGGCCCATTGGTAGCACTTGTTGGAATTGAACCCGAGCTCGGTGGCCGCCGCGGCCACGTTCCCGGTCCGGTCCAGGACCACCAGGAATCGCTCGCGATCCTCGGAGGAGTACTTCCGGGGGGTTGAAGGATTCTTGTCGGTTGGTGGTTTCTTCGTTAAAGACGGCACGGTCGTTGCAACTCCCAAAGATCTGGGTGTTGCAACGACCGCTAGAATCCGCCCATTCGGGGCGGGTGCCTTCCGCTTTGCGGCCGACCGGCACGGGCCCGGAAGGCCCTATTGGCTAGGCGTCGGCACGCAAGATGGCATCCAGCAACCCCGGGAAACGCTCGTTGAGCGTCTTATCCCGCAGGTTGTTCAAGATGGCTGTGCCGCGATAATGCTGGGTAATGACCCCCGCCTCCCGAAGCACCCGAAAGTGGTGGGTCGAGGTCGACTTGGTCACCGGCAACTCGAAGGCAATGCAGGCCTGGTCCTCGCAGCCGTTTGCCAGCTGCCGAACAATGACCAGGCGCACCGGATCGGCCAACGCGGCGAGCACCGTTTCCAGGCGCAACACACCCGGCTCCGGGTGCTCAAGGGTTCGCATTGTGCTTTCGATCCTTCTCTCGGTGACGCATTGGTTGGTAGTACGACGTTTATCGGACTAGCATTCATTGCATAGTACGTAACCCATCGTACCAATCCAGAGGAGCCCACCACATGACCCAGCTGTTCGAGCCCTTCACGATCCGCGGCACCACGTTCCCCAACCGCGCCTGGATGTCGCCCATGTGCACCTACTCGGCACTCCCCTCCGGCCAGTCGGTCGGCGAACCCAACGACTTCCACCTGGCGCACTACGCGTCGCGGGCCGCGGGCGGGGTCGGACTGGTGCTGGTCGAGGCCACCGGCGTCAAGCCCGAGGGACGCATCTCCCCCTTCGATCTGGGCATCTGGAACGACGGCCAGGTCGCGGCGCACCGCCGACTGGTCAAGGCCATCACCTCCGCCGGCGCCGTGGCAGGGTTGCAGCTCGCCCACGCCGGACGCAAGGCCTCCATCGAGCGCCCGTGGCTCGGCGGCGGCCCGGTGCCTCCGGCCGAGGGTGGATGGGACACCCTGGCCCCGAGCGCCGTGGAATTCCCTGACCTGCCCGTGCCCGGCGCGATGACCCCGGACGACATCGAAGACGTGGTCCAGGCCTGGGGATCTGCGGCACGGCGCGCCCTGGAAGCAGGATACGAGGTCGTGGAGGTGCACGCCGCCCACGGATACCTGCTCCATTCCTTCCTGTCCCCGCTGAGCAACACACGCACGGACTCCTACGGCGGGTCCCTGGAAAACCGGGCCCGCATTGTCCTGGAGGCCATCGACGCGGTCCGCGCGGTCTGGCCGGCGGACAAGCCGGTGTTCCTGCGGATCTCGTCGACCGACTGGGTCGCCGAGGACGCGGGCGACGGGCGTGCCGCCTGGACCCTCGAGGATTCAACGACCCTGGCCGGCTGGGCACATGAGCGCGGGGTCGACCTCGTCGATGCATCCTCCGGCGGGATCGTTCCGGCCAACATCCCGCACACCGTCGATTACCAGACATCGAATGCGGCAGCCATCAGAAACTCAGTCGGTGACGGTGGGCCGGCAGTGGCCGCGGTGGGTCGGATCACCGACCCCCTCCAGGCCAACGGGCTCATTGCCGACGGCTCGGCCGACGCGGTGTTCCTGGGGCGCGCGCTCTTGCGCGATGCGTCCTGGGCCAACAACGCCGCCGCTGCCCTGGGCGCCGAGGGCCGCTTCATCAAGCAATACGACTACGCCGTGTAGCGAGCGGCAAAAGGTGCAGCCGGGGGAACCGGCTGCACCTTTTTTGTTTCAGGGCATTCCGTTGTGGAGACCGGACCCGGCCCCCCGTTCCGAGAAGCCGCTAGTGGTCCGGGTGCTCGGGATGCAACGGCGAATGCGGCGCCTGCATCTGGTGCAGCAGCCGGTGGACTTCGGGATGGGTCAGGGTCCAGCGGCGGTAGCGGCCGTCGGCACGCACGCTCACCACGCCGGCCTTGTGCAATGTGGCCAGCGCCTGGGTGACGGTGTTGGCGCCCAGCGCCGCGGCGGTCGCCAGCTGGCCCACCGAGGAGTCCGGGGCCGCGTGCATGGCAATGAGGATCCGCATCCGCGTGGCATCGGCACACAGGGCGAAGACGTCGATCCATTCGGGCAGGTTTTCCTCGGACCGGGCCACGGCGTCGGCCCCGATCTTGCTGTGTTCCGTTTCCGGCATTCGCTTCCATCCCCTTCCGTGCCAATGATTGGCGCCTGATCTCACCGGGCCTCTTCCCCCGCCTCGTCATCTGTCCAATGAGACAGATGTACAGTAGGGGCAACAACACCCCCATCACACGCCCGGTGGCACAGCGAAAGGCCAAAACCCCGAAAGTGCGCAATCCACAACGCCTGATGCCGCTGGTCCTTCTCTGTTCCATTCTATTGGCCGGCACGGGCTGCTCATCCGCGGCGCCGGCGACAGGCGATGCCGAGTCGCCGGACTCGTCCCTGGCACTGCTGACCGCCGCCCTGCCCGAGACGCTGAATCCGCTGGCCGGATTCGACAACAACGGCACGGGCAAGATCAACGAATCCCTGTTTACGCTCGAGGGTTCGCCGGACGCATTGCCGCGGATCGTGCCGTTGTTGGCCGCGGCCGAACCCACCGTCTCCAAGGACGCGCGCACGTGGAAGATCGAATTGCGCCAAGACGCCAGGTTCAGCGACGGAACCACCTTTGACGCGGCGGATGTCGTGGCCAGCTTCCAGGCCATCATGGACCCGGCGAGCGCCTCTCCCATCCTGGGCACGCTTTCCAACGTCGCGGAGGTAAAGGCACTGGATTCACACACCGTTCAGTTCACGCTGCGCGAATCCCAGGTTTCCTTCAAGACGGCCATGCTCATCGGCATTGCCCCGGCCGAAGCCATTGTGCCCGGTGAGCGCGTGGAGGACTCGTCACTGAACCGCTCCCCCGTCGGCACCGGCCCCTACCTGGTGGATTCGATCGGCCCCTCGCGACTGGTCCTTGCCGCCAACCCGGATTTCCGCGGCGGCGAGGTCGCGCCCAAGCGCGTCACCTACGAGGCGGCGCCCGATGACAACGCACGGGCCCAGCGCATGCGGGCCGGGGAATTCGACGGCACCGTCCTGCCCCCGCGCCTGGCGGCAGGCCTTTCCACCAACCCCGACTTCGAGCTGGTGAAGGCCACTTCCGCCGACTGGCGCGGCCTCTCCCTGCCGGCGGACAACCCGCTGACCGGTGACCCGAAGGTGCGCCTGGCACTGAATCTTGCGGTGGACCGGCAGTTGCTGATCGACGGCGTCCTGGCCGGATCCGGGCGCCCGGCGCACACCTTCGTGGCGGCCGAGTACGGCGGCGCGTTCAACCCGTCTGCCGTCTTCGCCCACGACGCCCGGCGTGCCGCGGCGCTCCTGGATGCGTCCGGGTGGGTTGCGGGGGACGATTCAATGCGGTCCAAGGACGGGATGCCTGCCGCATTCACGCTCATGTACAACCCCGGGGACCAGCTGCGACGGGACCTCTCCCTGGCATTCTCGGCCCAGATGAAGCAGCTCGGCATTGACGTGTCGGTCGAGGCCGCCACGTTCGACCAGGCCGAGCCGCGGGTGGGCACCGATGCAATCATGCTGGGCGGCGGCGACACCCCATACGACGTGGACACCCAGCTGTACAAGATGCTGCATTCCTCCTACCCGGCGACCGGCGCCTACTACGACAACCCGAGCAGGTTCGCCGATCCGGCCATGGACCAGGCCCTGGAAACCGGACGCACCACTTTGGACCCCGCGAAGCGGGCCGCCGCATACCGCGAGGTACAGCGCCTCTACGTCAGCGAACCTTCCATGGTCCTGCTGGCCTTCATCGACCACACCTACGTCCAGCGCACCTCCGTCACCGATCACTGGCAGGGCACCGGGACGCTGCTTGAACCCCACGACCACGGCACTGCGTGGGGCCCGTGGGTCAAGATCGGCCAATGGGTTCCGAAGCCATGAGTCCGCGCGGTTCGGCAGGGAACCTGGCACCGCGGCGTTCCCGTACCGGCGAGGCCTTGTCCCTGCTGGGGCGGCGCGCGTTCGTGGGGGTTCCTGCCACGGCGGGGATCACCGCCGCGGTCTTTTGGCTTGCGTCCCTCGCACCCTTCAACCCGTTGGCCATGTACATGGGCTCGCACTATGAACACGCCACCGGCGCCCAAAGGGAAACGTTGGCCCGGGAATTGGGTCTCAACGATGCCTGGTACGCGATCTGGGGTCGCTGGGTTGGCGGTGCGCTGCATGGGGACTGGGGAGTCTCGCGCCTCTATGGGCAACCGGTGGCCCAGGTGGTCTCCGAACGGCTTCCATACACCGCATTGCTGGCCGGGCTGGGCTTGCTCGTGGCCATTGGGCTGTCCGTGGCGTTGGCCGTGGGAGCCGCCCGGCACCCGGGCTCGCCCATTGACGCCATGGCGCTGGGTCTTGTCCACATTGCCCAGGCCGTCCCGCCCTTTGTCCTGGGGTTGGTGGCCATCGCCGTTTTCGCGATTGGCCTGGGCCTGCCTGCCGGCGGTGCTGCCGCGGGTGGCGCGGACCCCACACCGTCGGGCCTTGCCCTGCACCTGGTACTGCCGGTGGGCGTGCTGGCGGTGACCCTGCTGCCCTGGCTGGTGCTGAACCTGCGGGCCTCTGTGCTCGAGGCCCTTCAGTCCGATGCGGTGTTGGCAGCGCGCGGACGCGGACTGGGCGAATTCACCGTGCTGCGCACCCACGTGCTTCCGGTGGCCCTGCTGCCGTTCATGACCGTGGTGGGTTCCAGGTTGGGCGAGCTGGTCACCGGTGCCTTGCTCATCGAAGCCGTGTTTTCCTGGCCTGGATTGGCATCCGCAACGGTTGCCTCTGCAACTGCGGGCGATTTCCCGCTTCTGGCGGCCGTCACGGCCCTGACCTGCACGGCGGTCTTTGCCGGTTCCGCGCTGGCCGATGCCTGTTATCTTGTGCTTGATCCGCGGGTGAATGATGTTTAGGCCCCGCCCGCTTCCGGTGCTCCTGCTGGTCCTGGCCGTACTCTATGCCGTGTTGGTGCCCTGGCTGCAGCCACTGGATCCACGCGCGGTGGATCTGGGTGCGGTGCTGCGGGCCCCCTCGGCCGACCACTTCTTTGGAACCGACCAATTGGGCAGGGATGTGTGGATCCGTTCCGCCCAGGCGCTTCGGACATCCTTGCTTTTGGCGTTGGGCGCCTCGGTGTTTTCAACAGTGCTGGGTGTGGGCGTGGGGTTGTTGGCCGCCTGGCGCGGAGGGCTTGTCGACCGCATTGCCATGCGCCTGGTGGATGCCACCAACGCCTTGCCGCACCTGTTGCTGGCGGTCGTGGTCGTGGCGTTGTGGCGCGGCCATTGGTGGGCGATTGTGCTGTCCATTGCGTTGACACACTGGACGCAGGTGGCGCGGATCGTGCGCTCGCGGCTGGTCAGCGAACGCAGCACCGACTACGTCCGGCTGGCCAAGGCCTCGGGCGCGGGGACAGGGTTCATCTGGTTTACCCACCTGGTCCCGGCGGTTGCCCCGCAGGCTGCCATTGCCCTGGTGTTGGCGCTGCCGCATGCCATTTGGCACGAAAGCGCACTCTCCTTCCTGGGCGTGGGGTTGCCTCCGGAGGCCGCATCGCTCGGCCTGCTGCTGGAGGATGCCCGCGGCGGAATGTTAGTGGGAGCCTGGTGGCTGTTGGTGTTCCCCGCCGGGCTGCTGGTGCTGCTGAGTTGGTCCACCCTTTCCCTGGCGGACACTGCTGGAACCAGGCGGTTGCGCGACCGACCGGCCCGGTTCTTCAGGAAGGGCAGCGGCACCGCGCCGGCCACTCCTTCCACTTCCGTGGATCTTGCGGCCCCCGGCGACACCGCGGCAATCATGGCTGCGGACCTGAACCTCTGGCTCCCCTCAACCACCGATCCCGATGCATGTTCATCGGTGCTCAAGGGGATCGATTACCGGGCCGATCCCGGGTGCATCAATGTCATCCTTGGCACCTCCGGCGCGGGCAAGTCCCTGCTTTTGCGTACCCTGACCGGGCTATTGCCTGCCGGTGCCCGTTTCACGGGAAACATCAACGTCAACGGGCGGACGCTCGACCAAGAGGGGCTTGGAGCAGCGCGGGGCACCGAAACCGTCTTGGTTCCGGGCTCGGCCGGCACCGCGCTGAACCCCGTGCGGACGGTGGCCGCACAAATGCGGCAAACGCTCAGGGCTGCAGGACGGCCCGCATCCCCCACCGACGTCATCGAGGCGTTCGGGGCTGCGGCCATCGACGGGTCGTTGGCCGCGCGCTACCCCCACGAGCTGTCCGGCGGCCAGGCCCAGCGTGTAGTGCTCGGCCTGGGTATTGCCGCCGGGGCCCGGATCCTGCTGGTGGACGAGCCCACCAGCGCGCTTGATGCCCACACGGTGGACCTCATGGAGGAACTCTTGCGTGCCCAGGCCGCGGCGGGCACCACGGTCATCATGGTCACCCACGATATCCGCCTGGCCCGCCGCATCGCCGACCACATCGCGGTGGTGGAGGACGGACGGATCGTTGAATCGGGTCCGGCCGGGGACGTGCTCGCCAACCCGGTTCATCCGGCGACCGGTTCGCTGTTGGGAGCGCTGGCATGAGCCTGGAAATGATGGATGTCTCCTTCACCCACCCCGGCACCGCGCCGGACTCGGGGAACCTGCTGGACGGGGTGAGCCTCGGGGTTGGCGCGGGGGAACTCGTGGGGCTTGGCGCGCCCTCGGGGACCGGCAAATCAACATTGCTGCGGATTGCCGCATTGATGGCGCCCGCGGATTCGGGGACCGTGCTCATCAATGGGCAGGCATTTGCACCCGGCTCCCCGGTTCCGCACCAGCTGCGCCATTGTGTGGGCGTGGTGCTGCAGTCCCCGCGTGCGGCCGCCGATCCGCGCCTGCGGCTTGACTCCTTGATCTGTGCTCCGCTGGCCTTCCGCGATGGCGCGCTTCGCCCCCGCCCGCAGCGCTATTCGGAACGGGTGGCCGAGTTGGCCGAGCTGGTGCAATTGGATCCGGCGCTCCTGCACCACTACCCGCACCAGGTCTCGGACGGACAGCTCCAGCGGGCCATGCTGGCCCGCGCCCTTGCCCTTGACCCCGCGGTGCTCATCTGCGACGAACCCACGGCACAGTTGGACGCGCGAACCACCGCGTCCATCCTGCGGCTGTTGGCCGACCGCGCCGCCGACGGGGCCGCCGTCCTCATCGCCTCGCACGACCGCGCCGCACTGTCCAGGGTTGCCCACACGCTGGTGGATCTTGCACGGGTCAACCACGCCGGAAGTATCGTCGCTCGAGCCTAAGACCTGGGAGCCCCCGGCCGGGGGTCTGCTACCTGGACCGATAGACGAGCGGTCCACCGATGGGTCCAGGCCCGGAACCGCGGACAGGATCGCCAACCGCTTTCAAATGGAGCATCACATCGGCGCTCAACGTTTCGTAGAACGGAACCTCGATCCATCGCCGAACCGCGCCCAACGCACCAAGAACGACAAAACCAGTCAGCAGTTTGTCGGCCAACGAATGAACCACGTTTGATCCCAGGACGGCCAGGGACAAGGAATTACCCATCTCCGTGAGGTTCCGGGTTGTCGTCTCCGATGCGTGGCCGGTTCCACCATTGAACAGCAGAACCAGCAAGGCCGTTGCGACCAGCGAACAGCTAAGTGCAACGAGGACATTGAGCAACAAGTACCTGGGAAAGGTCTGGCACAGTCGAAGGCGCCGCGCTCCATATCCCCACACCAACGCACCGGCGATGTTGACCAGCGCAAAGGCAATTGACGAAGAGTCGGTGATGGCCAAGCCAATCGCGTTGGTGGACAGCCCCACGGCCACGCCCGCCCAGGGACCAAGCGCGATTGCGGCTATGGCTGTGCCCACCATGTCGAAATAAAGTGGCAGTCCCAACGTGGCCACCAAGGTGAAGCCGAGTACGTTCAAACAAATACATGCCAGAACAAGTATGAGTTTTCGGCGTCTTGCCGGAGCCGCCGCATCAACCACAATGGGCTGCGGGACGGCCGGTCCGGGCGAAGCTTCCAGTATCGGGGCAGGGGCCGCTTGCGGATTCCGCCTGGCCTGAAGGCAGCGCTCTTCCCACTGGGCAACCTCAACTTCGGACGCTCCGAGAACGCGGGCGATTTCGCCGACAAGTTGGGGGTTGACTCGCGCCCGCCCCGTTCGGAAGGCGTCATAGACAGTCGTGCGTGCGGGTCGGGCATTAGTGGCGTCCACACCTTCACGTTCCCTGTGGGTCGCAATTCGACGAACTATCTCGGCATAGGAAATATCGCCGCCGGCGAAGCGCAATTGCTGCAAGCCCTGGGCGATTTCGTCATACGAACACCCAGGTCGCTCCGCAGCACGAGGTTGGTCAATCATTCAGTCCTCTTCAACTACTGCCGCGCGCATGCCGCACAAGGCCCCACCTGAATCATAGGCACCCCGCGGGCCCACCAGGAAGGTCGTTACGGGCCGTTCGGAATATTCGGCTTTGTTCGGGGTTGTTCGAGAACTCGCCAACCTTGTCTTTTCGCTTGTCGCGTCAGCTATCTTGATTATTGGACGTCGCCCGAGCGCTACGTTTTGTTCACCCGGAGACCGGGAGCGAAGCGTCCCAATCTTCGACTCTTTTCATTGCACCCGTGGAACAGCGAGGGGTTACTGCCAGAAAGAACAACGAATTATGCGGGGCCCTGACCGGGAACCGCAATAGCCGTTCGGGTTCTTGCGGTCGGCCTTGGCCCGCCGTACCCGACCCGCATCATCACATCGCCGGCGTTTCAATACATTCCTCACTTGGAATCTGATACCCGGAAGAGCAGCACGATACACCCGGGAGCACCGGTCGACGGCGAGTGTATGAACACTGCCCGGATCGCAGCGGCCCGGGTGCAGACCCAAGACGGTTTCGCGACCGTCTCCTGTGTACTCGGCACGACCAAACTTGGGGGCGTGCCGAGCACAGAGGCCGGTCTGCTGTCGAATCTGCGCACGGACGGCGGGCACGAGTCGAAGACCCCATGCAGGACCGACCGCCAGGGGTTCGGGCTGCCGCCGATGGCGTGATGCCAGGCCTCCGGCAGGAACCCCGGTGGGGACAACGCCCTAATACTTCCGCAGGTTCAGCGGCTTTTGGCCCCGCAGGTGGTGGCGAAGATCGTCCACCAACGCCATCAGGACAGCATTGATGGCCTCGGTGGAGTTCGACAGCGCCCGCACCGCAACCCCCGGGCCCGGCACCTGGCTGATGCCCAGGTGCACCGGCGTGCGCTGGGCCTCCCCGATCCGGTACGCCAGCTCGCGGATTCGCTCGACGTCGCCGCTGGCGATGTTCGCATCGATGGCCAGCAGCATTCCCACATGCGTATAGTCCTGCAGGAAGAGCAGTGAATCCAGCGAGTCCGCCCCCGGTCTCACCAGCAGGTTGTCCAGCACCGCCAGGCGCCCGTCCACGCAAACCTCGGTGCGCAGCCGCACCTCGTCGTAGCGGAAGAGCTTCCCGTCCGGGCTCCACCCCGGGGTGAGTACCTCACAGAAGAGCAGGCTGGAATCCTTGTGCATGTCCACCGTGGTGAACTGCCGGTAACTGGCCCCGCGGTAGGCGATGAGCTGGTCGGGCACATATTCGAGCACGGCGCCCTTGCCCAGGCGCACCACCATGTCTTGGCGTGCGTGGGTGCCGGGGGTCTTGTACACCTTGGTGGCCGACTGCGTGGTCAGCAGCAGCGAGGTGTCCTCGTCCACCGAGACCTCGATGCCGTAGCTGTCCCCGCCCAGGTACCCACCGCCGGGGTTAACGATGGTGTAGCAGACCTGGGCGGTGTCATCGAGGTAGTGCGGGCGCAGGATCCGCAGGGCACCGGCGTGGTACTGCCGGGTGGCGATAGCCTTGCCGGCGCGCGTGCCGATGCGCAGGCGCAGTTCGCCCACGAGCCTGGTCCCGGCGAAGGGCGAGGGGCCCAGCTCTTGGATGGCTGGCTGCTCGGCCATGGTCGGTGCCATCCCCTCCCTAGCCCAAATCCAGCATCAGTACCTCGTGCTTGAGCCACTCGATGACGGTGTCCAGGCCCTCGTCGGTCTTGAGGTTGGTGAAGCAGAAGGGCTTCTCGCCTCGGAATTCCTTGGAGTCCCGCGCCATGACCGACAGGTCTGCGCCCACATACGGGGCCAGGTCGGTCTTGTTGATGATGAACAGGTCCGACTTGATCATGCCCTGGCCGGCCTTGCGCGGGATCTTCTCCCCCTGGGCCACGTCGATGATGTAGATGGAGAAGTCCACGAGCTCCGGGGAGAACGTGGCGGAGAGGTTGTCTCCCCCGGATTCGACGAAGATGACCTGCAGATCCGGGTGCTTCGCCTTCAGTTCCTCGATCGCCGCCGAGTTCATCGAGGTGTCCTCGCGGATGGCGGTGTGCGGGCAGCCTCCGGTCTCGATGCCAATGATCCGATCCAATGGCAGCACGGAGTTGGCGGCAAGGATCTTGGCGTCCTCAATGGTGTAGATGTCGTTGGTGATCGCGGCCATCGACACCTCGTCGTTCAGCCTGCGGGTGATCCGTTCGATCAGCTGGGTCTTGCCCGCTCCCACGGGTCCGCCGATGCCAATGCAAATCGGTTCCATCATGCACTCCTCTAGTCGTAGGTTTCTCGCGCCGCGTGTCCGTTGCCCCGTTAGGACATGAACATGCGGGCGCGCAGGTGTTCGTGGCGCATCTGCGCAATTTCCAGGCCCGGGGCCGCCGCCCCCAGGTCCTGAAGGTCCAGCTCGAAGATCGCCTCCACGGCGGCCAGCACCGGGGCGTGCATGGCCCGCAGCACCCGCTGCCCGGCGTTCTGCCCGATGGGGATCCCGCGGATCGCGTTCTGCGTCAGCGAGGTCACGGTGGAGAACAGGTAGGCTGCCACGGTGTCGGCGCACGGGGCCCCGGCTCCGCGCGCCCCCAGGGCAAAGGCAATACCAGGGTGCCCGAAACAGGTCCCGGAGGCCACCTGCTCCCGGTAGTCCTCGAGCTCGTCGGTGGGGAAAACGCTGGTGGCCACGTGCAGCATGCGCGCGCCCATCTTCACCCCGGCCTCGCGGATCTGCCGCGGCACCGCCGCGGCATGGAGAAGCGCATCGATCCGGGCCAGCTCCGCACCCCCGGCTGCCTCGTGGGCCAGGCGGACCGCCAACCCGTCGGTGTAGGCCAGCGACTGGGAAAGGAACTTCTCAAGCCATAACGTGAAGCTGGCCTCGTCGTGCACGGCCCGGGTGTCAAGGTAGCTTTCCAGCCCCAGCGAATGGCTGAAGGCGCCGGTGGGCAGCGCCGAGTCGGTCAGTTGCAGCAGCGTGAGCAGGTGGCCCGCCGCGGGCCTAGTGGGTGTGTTCGGCATGGCGGAACGGCACTGGCATCACGCGTTCCTGGCGCTGGTACGGCGTGTTGTGGTGCTTGAGGAAGTCCTCCACGGTGTGGTCGTATTGCACCACCATCACCGCCGCGCCGTAGCCGGAATCGGTGTCGAAGAACTGGGCCTGCAGGTGGCGGTTGCCCAGGGCGTGTGCCACCTGCCCCATCTCGAAGATGGACCCCGGGGCAATGACCAACACGTCGGTGGGAAGCACCGACACGGTGATGATTTCCTTCTCGTTGCGCAGCAGGATGTCGCCGTCCTGAAGGTCGGGTCCGGGTGCCAGGCGGATGCCCAGCTCCCGGCCGTGGTCGGTGGTGACGCGCTGGATGCGCTTGACCAGGGCGGCGGAGGGCAGCACGACTTTTTCCTCGTGCAGTTGCGCCAGCTCGGCCTCGGGAACATCGCGTTTGTTGCCCGAAAGCTGCTCGATGATCATGGAACTCCTTTGAAATGCTCGCCGTCGGTTTAAAAGAGAAAGTAGCGCTGGGCCATGGGCAGCACGCTCGAGGGCTCGCAGGTCGCCAGCACCCCGTCGACGGTGACCTGGTAGGTCTGCGGGTCGACCTGGATGTCGGGGGTTTCCCCGTTGAACTTCAGGTCGGCCTTTTTCAGCGAGCGGATCCCGGACACCGGCCGGATGACCTTGCGCAGCCGCAGGCGTTCGGGCACGCCCTCCTCGATCGCGGCCTGGGACAGGAAGGTGATGGAGGAGGAATGCACCGCGGTGCCCAGCGCTCCGAAGTTGGCGCGCAGCGTGCGCGGCTGCGGCGTGGGGATCGAGCCATTGGAGTCCCCCATCAGCGACTGGACGATCAACCCGCCCTTGATGACCATGTCAGGCTTGACGCCAAAGAACGCCGGGTCCCAGAGCACCAGGTCGGCGAACTTGCCTTCCTCGATGCTGCCGATGGTGTCGGCAATGCCGTGGGCGATGGCCGGGTTGATGGTGTACTTCGAGACGTAGCGCTTGATCCGGAAGTTGTCCCCCACCTCGAGGTCCTCCGGGAGCTTGCCGCGCTGGCGCTTCATGGCGTCGGCTACCTGCCAGGTGCGCAGCACGGTCTCCCCGACCCGGCCCATGGCCTGGGAGTCGGAGGAGGTCATGGAGAACACGCCCATGTCGTGCAGGACGTCCTCGGCCGCAATGGTCTCGGCGCGGATGCGCGAGTCGGCGAAGGCAACATCCTCGGGGATGTCCGCGTTGAGGTGGTGGGCCACCATGAGCATGTCCAGGTGCTCGTCCACGGTGTTGATCGTGTAAGGCAGGGTGGGGTTGGTGGAGGCCGGCAGCACGTTGGGCAGGCCCGCCATGCGGATGATGTCGGGGGCGTGGCCGCCACCTGCGCCTTCGGTGTGGAAGGTGTGGATGACGCGGCCGTCGATGGCCGCGATGGTGTCCTCCACGAAGCCGCACTCGTTCAGGGTGTCGGCGTGGATGGCGACCTGCACGTCGAATTCGTCGGCGATCTTCAGCGAGTTGTCGATCGAGGAGTGGGTTGCGCCCCAGTCCTCGTGGATCTTCAGTCCGATGGCGCCGGCACGGATCTGCTCGGCCAGTGGTCCGCGCGCGCTGGCGTGGCCCTTGCCCAGGAACCCGATGTTCATCGGCAGGTTTTCCACGGCCTGCAGCATCCGGGAAATGTGCCAGGGGCCGGGGGTCACGGTGGTGGCCTTGGAGGCGTCCGAGGGGCCGGCGCCGCCGCCGATCATGGTGGTGACGCCGGAGGCCAGCGCCACGGGGATCTGGTCGGGGCTCACGAAGTGCACGTGGGTGTCGATGGCGCCGGCGGTGAGGATCTTGTGTTCGCCCGCGATGATGTCGGTTGCCGCGCCGATGGTGATGTTCACCCCGTTGGTGATGTCCGGGTTGCCCGCCTTGCCGATCTTGAAAATGTGGCCGTCGCGCAATGCGACGTCGGCCTTGTAGATCCCGGTGTAGTCCAGCACCACCACGTTGGTGATGACGGTGTCGGGGATGTCCTGGTCGCGGGTCATTTGGCCGTTTTGGCCCATGCCGTCGCGGATGACCTTGCCGCCGCCGAAGACGACCTCGTCGCCGTAGTTGGTGTAATCCTTCTCGATCTCGGCCAGCAACTCGGTGTCTGCCAGGCGAATGGCGTCGCCCGTGGTGGGACCGTACATTTCCGCATAGTGCTTGCGGCTCATCTCGAAGCTCATTTGGTGCCCCCTGCTTCAGGATCCTCGTTCACGGTTTCTTCGCCCGTATCGTCGGTCGCGGCTTCGTCGCTGTCCTTGGTGGCGCGGCGAACCTCGTCCGGGTGCGGCGGCAGGGATTCGTCGACCGGGTCAACGCCGAAGTCGGTGTGGAAGCCCTTGGACTCGCGGCCCAGGTTGGGCAGGTCGATGTCGTAGTCGGCGACCAGTTCGGCTTCTGTGACCGGGTTGATGCCTGCGGAGCCGCCGATGGCCTCGGTTTCCTTGGCGGGGATGGTCTCGCCGACGGGCCCGTTGACGCGGTCCTGGAATCCATAGACGTGCCGGCGACCGGCGAATTCGACCAGGTGCACGGTGCGTGCGTCGCCCGGCTCGAAGCGCACGGCGGTGCCGGCGGGGATGTCCAGGCGGAAACCGCGGGCGGCCACCCGGTCCAGGTCCAGCTGAGGGTTGACCTCGGCAAAATGGTAGTGCGATCCGACCTGGATGGGGCGGTCGCCGTGGTTCACCAGATTCAGGATTCGGGTTTCGAGCTCCGAATTGCAGAGCACGGGTTCGTCACGCAGGATGTATTCTCCCGGTTTCATTTTCTTCTCTCCCTTGCCTAGCGAATCGGGTTGTGGACGGTGACAAGCTTGGTGCCGTCGGGAAATGTCGCTTCGACCTGCACATCCGAGATCATGTCAGCAACTCCCTCCATGACCTGCTCGCGGGTCAGGATGGTGGTTCCGTAACTCATTAGGTCCGCCACCGTGCGCCCGTCCCGTGCACCTTCAATGAGTTCATAGGCAAGGATGGCCACGGATTCGGGATGGTTGAGCAGCAGTCCGCGGGCCTGGCGTCTGCGCGCCAGGTCGGCGGCAACAACCACCATGAGTTTTTCGTGCTCACGCGGGGTCAAATGCATCTAGGGCTCCAGTTCTCAACAGCGGTAATAAAATACGCCACCCGTTATCTGCAACCGGCGGGAAGATGCGCCGGGAGGTCCGTGGATAGGGCAAGAATAGCAGAAGAAAACCGGCAACTACTTGCGACATTCGACTGCACCGCTGCACCTCGCTCCGCAGGTGGTTTCGCGGCCGCGCGGGGTGACCTCATGACCTTCCAAATCCACACCTGACTTCGGGGAAAACAAAACGCCCCGCGGATTTCACTGTAGGTGAAACCGGCGGGACGCCTTGGTTTTGCCTTGCGGCTTCGGGTCTTTCTAGAGGCCCAGCTCGTCCTTGCCGAAGGCGTAGAGGTACGGCACTCCGGCCTCGGCCTCTATGCGTTCCTTCGACCCGGTGTCGCGGTCAACGATCACTGCAACTGCTACGACATTGCCGCCGGCCTTGCGCACGCCCTCGACGGCGGTCAGTGCGGAGCCGCCGGTGGTGGAGGTATCTTCAAGAACCACGACGTTGCGGCCCTCGACCGAAGGGCCTTCGACCTGGCGGCCCATGCCGTAGGACTTCTGTGCCTTGCGCACCACGAAAGCGTCGATCGAGCGTCCGGCGTGGCCGGCCGCGTGCATGAGCGCGGTGCCCACCGGGTCAGCACCCATGGTCAATCCGCCGGCATTGGTGAATTCAATGCCTGCCTCGTCGAGCATTTCCAGCATGACCGAGCCGACCAGCGGTGCGGCCTCGTGGTGCAGGGTGATGCGGCGTAAGTCGATGTAGTAGTCTGCCTCCTTGCCGGAGGAAAGGATGACCTTGCCGTGGACCACGGCGAGTTCCTTGATGAGTTCGAGCAGGCGGGTGCGCGCGGCAGTGTTGGTCATGGGTTCAATTCTAGTTTGGCCAACGCCCTCCCTGCGATCACAGCGGCTTTGTGTCATCGGGAAGCCGGCATCGGCCACACGGCCGACCCGCACCCGGCCCTCTCCCGGCGCGCGGCCGACCCGGCTACAGACAGGCAGGTGGTCCCCGGGTTAGGGTGGGGTCATGACCGATTCTCGCCCTTTGGGTTACTGGCTTAAATTGGTTGACTCGCTCATTTCCGAGCAGTTCGCCAACTCCCTCGAAGAGCACGGCGTCACGCGCCGACAGTGGCAATTACTCAATGTCCTCTCGCGCGGCCCTGCCACCGGAGGCGAGCTCACGGCAGCCTTGGCTCCCTTCTTCGGGGAGGTCCAGGCCGAGGACGAGCCCACCAGCCCGTCCGAGCACCTATCCGAACTCGTTGAATCGGGCTGGGTTGCCGAGGAAGGCCACACCTTTACCCTCACCGAGCGGGGTGCGGTGTCGCTGGATCGCCTGACCGAGATCGTCGATGCGATGCGCGAGGAATCCAGCGCGGGGATCAGCTCCGAGGAGTATTCCACCACCGTCGATTCACTGCAGAAGATGGCCACCAACCTTGGCTGGGATCCCCACAAGCCGCCGGCCGACGCATAGGGCAATCCCCACGCGGTCCCGTCCCGGTGACAGGTTAGGCTTGGGGCATGCGCGAACTACAGGCTGCCATCATCAAGGAAATGGGTGTCAAGCCCCGGATCGACCCCGCCGCGGAGGTCCGTGCCCGCATTGACTTCCTCAAGGAGTACCTCACCGCCACGCACACCAACGGGTTTGTGCTTGGCATCTCCGGAGGGTTGGACTCCACGCTGGCCGGGCGCCTGGCCCAGCTTGCCGTCGAGGAGCTCCGCGCAGCAGGAACCGAAGCCAAATTCGTTGCCGTGCGTCTTCCGTACGGAACCCAGCTCGACGAGGACGATGCCCAGGCCGCCCTGGATTTCGTGGCCGCCGACGTGGAGCGGACCTTCAACGTGAAGGCGGGCGTCGATGGACTCGAAGCCGCATTCCACAAGGCCGTGGGCACACCAATCTCGGATTTCAACAAGGGCAATATCAAGGCGCGCATGCGCATGATCGCCCAGTACACGCTGGCCGGTGAGGAGAACCTTTTGGTCATCGGCACCGACCACGGCGCCGAATCGGTCACTGGCTTCTTCACCAAGTTCGGGGACGGCGGGGCGGATCTCCTTCCGCTCTTCGGACTGAACAAGCGCCAGAACCGCGAGCTGCTGCGGCATCTGGGTTCCCCGAGGCAATTGTGGGAAAAGGTCCCCACGGCCGACTTGCTCGACGGCCAGCCGCTGCGCACCGACGAGGACGAGCTGGGCATCACCTACGAGAACATCGACGCCTACCTGGAAGGCCACGAGATCCCGGAGGCAGCCGCAGCCCTGATCGAGGGCAAGTTCCTGCGTACGCGCCACAAGCGCACCACCCCTGTCACCATCTTTGACACGTGGTGGAAGGCCTGATCGATTCCGATACCGCTTAGGCTGGATCCCGTGGAAAGCACCCTGAACGAACCATCCCCGAATACCGACGCGCCAGAAACTCCTGTCGAGGAATTCCCGGAACCGACCGGCGAGCTGGTGCAGCCGATCATCTTGCTGGTGGACCGCGAGGAACCCTGCCCCGAGGACGAGGGCATTGCAGTGGCGGCGTTGGCCTCGGTCAGCGCGCTGCTGTCCAATCCGCGCCACCCGTACTGGCGGCCCTGGGCGCAGGGCGCGTTTGCCAAGAGTGTCCGCCGCGCCGACGCCAAGATGTTCGACAAGGTCGCCGCGGAATTCCCCGGCCACACACTTGCACAGATCGGGACCGCACGGGCCATGGGCTTTGCCCCGATGCAGGCGGACTCGCTGCCCAAGCGCCTTGCCAAACTCCAGGTCTCCGGAACGACCCTGCCGCCTGGCGAGCCCATGGATCCGACGACGGTTCGCATTGCGCTGAACGATTCATTGGGGATGAGCACCGGGAAGTCCGCCGCCCAGGCGGCGCATGCATTGTTTGCCTGGGTGCTGGAGGGAAAACCGGAAGAGCTTGATGCCTGGCGTGCGGCAGGCTGCCTGCTTTCCATTGAACGACTTGACGCCAAGATGTTCAGGAAGAACGCACGCACGGCCCACGGCCCGGTGATCCATGATGCCGGGCGCACCGAAATCACCCCGGGCTCCGCAACCGCATTCGTCAGTGTTGGTTGACGAACGCCGAGACGCCGGTGACGGCCCGGCCGACGATCAATGAATTGATTTCGTACGTGCCTTCGTAGGTGTAAAGGATTTCAACGTCCCCAAAAAGTTTGGCCATCTCGTAGTCGCTGGTGACGCCGTTGCCTCCCAAAATGGCACGTCCCTTGGCCGCGGACTCGCGTGCCAGGCGGGTGGTGGTCGACTTGGCCATGGCGGCCTGGACCATTTCAAGATCCCCTGTCCCCTGGATCCTGGCCAGGTCCGCCATGAGTGAAAGACTCGCCATGGCATTGCCCAGGATCTCGGCCAGCGGCAACTGCACCAACTGAAACCCGGCAATGGGCGCACCGAATTGCGTGCGTGCCAGGGCGTAGTCCCTTGCTATGTCGAAGATCCCCAGCTGCACGCCCGCCGCCTGCCACCCCACCCAGGCACGCGAGTGCTTGAGCAATTCATTGGCTGCAGCGAAGTTCTTGGCTCCGGGCAACCTGTTGGATTCGGGAACGCGGACCTCATCCATCCGGATGTCGGCATTTTGCATGACCCGCAAACCGATCTTGTTGGCGATCTTGGTTGTGCTGAATCCGGGGCGATCCGACTCGACGATGAATGCCTTGATCGCGTGGTCTTCGGTGTCGCGGGCCCACACCAGGGAGAAGTCGGCCATGGTGGCCGCACCGATCCAGCGCTTGGCCCCGTTGATGACCCATTCGTTGCCCTCCCGGGTGGCCGTGGTGGCAAGCCCTCCGGCAATATCGGAGCCGTGATCGGGCTCGGTCAGGGCAAAGGCGCCCAGCGCCGTGAATTGGGTCAGCGCGGGCAGCCACTTCTTCTGTTGTTCGGCCGATCCCAGTTCCTGGATCATGCCGACAATGAGCTCGTTGTGGATTCCAACGAGGGCCGAGAGTGAAACATCGGCGCGAGCTGCCTCGACGTAGACCAGACCCTTGAACAGTTCGCTGCTTCCATCCAGCTGGATTCCGCCGAGACCGTGCGCCGCCATCTCCGGCAAAAGGTGGTGCGGGAATTCCTCGCGGTTCCAGTATTCGAGAGATTCGGGGCGCACGCGGTCCTGCAGGAATGAGCGGATGTCCCGCAAGCGCCGGTGTTCGGACGGCTCTAGGAGCTGCCAAATGTGCATGAGGTCGACGTCCGGAAACGGCAGGCCCCGGAGGCCTCCCTTGGTGCCGGTTTCGGCGATTGTTGCCTGGTTCTCACTCAATGGCATGAGAGGGGTGACTCCTTGTCCGTTGAAATGTTTGGCTCGTTGATGGTGAGCCCTTCCAAACCCTTGGATATCCAAGTATATTTGCAAGTGATTCAAATCACTAGGGCTTCCTACTAATTGGGGTCCGGGCGAAAGGACGGCAATGACCGTTACCGAAGAATTCCGTGCAGCACGCGACCGGCTCCTTGAACTGCGCACCGACTACACCGGCGCCCGCAAGGAATTCCGGTGGCCCGAGTTCACGGAGTTTAACTTCGGTCTCGACTGGTTCGACCAGGTGGCCAAGGACCCGCTGCGTGCCGAGGCCAATGCCCTGATCATTGTCGAAAAGGACGGCTCGTCCACTCGCCGCACCTGGGCCGAACTCTCAGCCCGCTCCAACCAAGTCGCCAATTGGATGCGCGCGATCGGCATGAAGCGCGGCGAGAAAATGATCGTCATGCTCGGCAACCGGGTGGAACTCTGGGAAATCATGCTCGCCGGCATCAAGCTGGGCATGGTCGTGATCCCCACCACCACGCAGATGACCCACGTGGACCTGCAGGACCGGGTTGAACGGGGCGGGGCACGCTGGGCCCTGGCCGGGCGCGGCGACACCCAAAAGTTCGACCGGGTCGCGGGCGACTACACGGTGATCCACGTCGACGGCGACGCACCGGAGGCCGGCGTGGACTACACCGAGAGCATCGGTCACCCCATGGATTTTGTTCCCGAGGTTCCGACAAAGGCCGATGAGACCCTGCTGCTGTACTTCACCTCCGGCACCACGTCCAAGGCCAAGCTGGTGGAACATACGCATACCTCGTATCCGGTCGGGCACCTGAGCACGATGTTCTGGATCGGCCTGGAGCCCGGCGACGTGCATCTGAATGTCGCTTCCCCGGGTTGGGCCAAGCACGCCTGGAGCAACTTCTTCACCCCATGGATTGCCGAGGCAACCGTCTTCCTCTACAACTACGAACGCTTCGATGCCAAGGCGCTCATGGCCCAGATGGATGCCGAATCCGTCACCAGCTTCTGCGCCCCTCCCACGGTGTGGCGCCTGCTCATCCAGGCCGACCTGACGGCTTTGAAGAACCCTCCGGCCAAGCTGGTCTCGGCCGGCGAGCCGCTAAACGCCGAGGTCATCGACCAGGTCAGCCGCGCCTGGGGGCAAACGATCCGCGACGGCTTTGGGCAGACCGAAACCACGGTGCAGATCGCCAACCCGCCGGGGATGCCCATCAAGATCGGTGCCATGGGCCGCCCCATGCCCGGTTACGACGTGGTCCTCCTTGACCCCGCCACGGGGGAGGCCGGCCGCGAGGGGGAAATCTGCCTGCGACTGGATCCACGCCCGCTGGGGTTGATGAAGTCGTACTACGGCGATGCCGAAAAGACCACCGACGCCTTCCGTGACGGCGTTTACCACACCGGCGACATGGCCGAGATGGACGAGCAGGGAGTCATCACCTATGTGGGTCGCGGGGATGACGTGTTCAAGTCCAGCGACTACAAGCTCAGTCCCTTTGAGTTGGAGTCGGTGTTGATCCAGCACCCCGCCGTGGCCGAGGCCGCCGTGGTGCCCTCCCCCGATGCGCTCAGGCTGTCGGTCCCCAAGGCCTTTGTGGTCATAGCCGCGGGCCACGAGCCCTCTGCGGAGCTGGCCGAAAGCATCCTGGGCTACTGCCGGGAGCATCTGGCACCCTTCAAGCGGATCCGCCGTCTTGAATTCTCCGAGCTTCCCAAGACCATTTCCGGGAAGATCCGGCGGGTGGAACTGCGGAACAACGAAGTGGCACGCCACGAGGCAACTGCGGGGCTCCAGGTCCAAGGGGTCGAGTACAGCGACGACGATTTCCCGTCCTTGAAATCCTGAGCCCCGGAGGCTTGGATAAGCTAGGGCACGAGTTCTATCCGGAGGGAAAATTGAGCCAGCCATTACCCCGCGACCCGATCTTGGAAGCGCAACGCAATTGGGAACGCCACGGGTGGGAGGAAGTCGCCGAGCCCATGGCCGCGATCACCGCCCTGATGCGGACGCAACAGATCCTTTTGCAGCGCGCGGAAACGGTGCTCAAACCATTCGGACTCACCTTCGCCCGCTACGAGATGCTCGCGTTGCTCAGCTTTGCCCGCGACGGAGCGCTGGCCATGAATCGGGCCAGCGCGTTGCTGCAGGTCCATGCCACCTCGGTGACCAACGCCGTCGACCGGCTGGAGGGCGCCGGGCTGGTGGCCCGCACCAAGCATCCGACCGACAAGCGCACCACGCTCATTGCCCTGTCCCCGCAGGGCCGCGAACTGGCGGCAGCAGCCACCCTTGAGCTCAACGCCCAGGTCTTTGCCGACTCCGGCTTCTCGGACCGCGACGTCGCCACGCTGATCCGGATCTTCAGCAAGTTCCGCCGCGACGCCGGGGACTTCTCCGGGGACGAGTCGACTTCCTAGTAGGGAGCGGGACTCCGCCCCCCGCCCCTGGCCGGTTAGACCCCAACGAGTTCCGGAAGCCCAAGCACGCCGTCGCGCATCGCGGCGACCGAATCGGTGAGCGAGATGAACTCGGTGTCGTGCGTGACCATCACGGTGGCCACCGAGAACTCCTTGGTCACCTGGGCCAACAGCCGCACGATTGATTCGCTGCGCGCGTTGTCCAGCGCCGCGGTGGGTTCGTCGACCAGCAACACCTTCGGCTCCCCCATCAGGGCGCGGGCGATGTTCACGCGCTGGCGTTGGCCGCCGGAGAGCTGGTGCGGGCGCTTCTTGGCACTTTCGGACAAACCCACGATTTCCAGCAGTTCCAGGGCCCGCGTCTTGGCGGGCTTCAACGGCTTGCCACGCAGGTGGTCGGAGATCATGAGTTGCTCGACCGCTGTCAGCGAGGCCAGCAGGTTGGGCTGTTGGAAGATGATGCCGACCTTCTCCCGGCGCAGGGCGGTCATCTGGGCATCGTTCAGATCACTGGCGGTGGTTCCGTCGATGATGACCAGCCCGCTGGTGGGGCGGATCAAGGTTGCAGCGGCGGCCAGCAGGGAGGACTTGCCCGACCCCGAGGGGCCGATCAGCGAGAGCATCTGGCCGGCACCGACACCCAGGTTGACTGCGTCCAGGGCCTTGATGGTGCCCTGCCCGTCCGGGTATTCCAAGGTGAGGTCGATCAATTGCAGGGGCATGTTGGCGGTTGCGGCGGTCGTGCCGGCGGCAGGGGTGGTCATGGAAATCCTTTGCGGGGAGGGTGGGTGTAACGGCTGAGGGGAAGTGGGGCGGACGGCGCCTTGGCCCGGGGCTAGTTGCCGCCCAGGGCGATGAGAGGATCGACCTTGGTCACCCGGGAGACGGCGAGCGCCGCCCCGGCCAGGCCGAGCACGACCACCCCGAGGATGGGCAGCAGTGTGGTGGCGGGGCTGAGCAGGAAAGGTGCCGCATTGGCGGCGAGGGAGCCGCCGAGGATGCCGATGCCGCCGCCGATCCCGGCACCGAGCAACAGCACGATGCTGGCCTGGGTGATGGCGTCCCCCAGCACGTAGCCGCCGGATCCGCCCAGGGCCTTGAGCACGGCGATGTCGCGGGTGCGTTGCACGGTCCAGACCGTGAGGAAGGCCAGGATCACCAGGGCCGAGATCCCGTAGAGGAAGCCCTGCATCATCAGCAGCGAGCCGTTTTCGCTCTTGTAGGACCCCAGTGCGGCGTACGAGCCGGTGCGGGTGGTGCTGACGGTCGCGGCGGCGGTATTCGCCGCGTCGGTGTCAACGGCGACCCCATCCTGGTTGGTGATGGCGATGACGGTTCCGGCTTGGGTGACGTCACCCAGGTGGGCGAGCCGGGTCCAGGAGTCCAGGTCCGTGTAGGCGACCGAGGTGTGCGAATACCAGTTGTCTGGGGCAATCGCGCCGACACTCAGGTCGACCCCGGCCATGGAGACGGTGTCCCCGGTCTTCAGCGACAGGTCCTCGGCCACGGATTCACCGATGACGACCTCTCCCTCGGCAACCGGGAACGGTGCCAGGGAGCTGCCCGCCGGGATGCCGAAGACCGCGACGTTGGTGGTTCCGGTGCTGGTTTCCGACCCCGCGGCCGAGCCCTGCAAGCGGGTCTGGGTGATGCCGACGGCCTCGGCCGACGCTACGCCCGGGCGATTGCGCCAAGCGGCAACCTGGTCAGCGGCGACCTGGCTTTCGGTGAACGAGGCCTTGGGGTCGTTGCCGCTGGCGGCACCGAAGGCAATCGTGTCAACGGGTTTGGCCTCGGAGCCGAGGTTCTTCAAGGCGGAGGTTGACTGGTCACCCAGGCCCGCGGTCAGCCCGGAGAGCATGACCAGCAGCAGCGTGATGAGCGCAACCACCGAGCCCATGAGAATAAAGCGGCCCCTGGCGAAGCGGATGTCTCGGATTGCAAGGAACACGATCGGGGTTCTCTTTCAGTGGATGGTGGGAGGCGATTGCCACCGGCAATTTCCCCCTTCTTATCTCCCATCCTCCAGTTCCCCGCCTCGGTGCACATCGATCATATGGTCGATTGGCCGCTACGCCTGATCCCGTCGATTCCACCAAAAGCCTGTCTCATAAACACATCTCCCAG